>JALDTH010000100.1 GCA_030073355.1 Candidatus Midichloria sp.
GTATATGCCCTGCCCTATAAACCTAAAACCACTCCAACAGCCAACATAGCAGAACCTAATGCACCTATTATGCCAGCCATAGTCACTAGATCGGAGCTACCGCTAGTACTACTATCTTGATCTCCTCTTCTGCAATTGCTGTGGTTGATTTAGTAGTTGTCGAAGTAATAGTGATTGTCGGCGTGGTCGTTGTGGTGATTGATGTAGTCGTAGTAAGCGCCAACCTTTCTACTAAAACTCTGGCATACACCACATCACTACATATACCTGGCCCGCATTATCTTTACCTCCAGGATTAGATAAAGGTGATACTATAATACCCTCAGTTTGGAGTAAGTAGGTTTGAGTTTATTTTTCCATGAGAGAGAGGGTTTGTTGGGTTTGAAGACATAA
>JALDTH010000101.1 GCA_030073355.1 Candidatus Midichloria sp.
AAAAAAGTTTGCTAAGAAATTATTTGTTGAGCGATGTCATGTGTGCTGGATTTAGCAAATCACTTTCAATTATCCTATGGCTGTTTTAATCCACACCCTGTGCAAGAAGCAGCTGAGCTGAAACCAGTTTGCTTTCCATATTTTCCTTAAGTCGTGTGATAAGCTCAATACCTCCAGTGTTCCTATCAGTTTTTTACTGATATATACACAATCTCCAAACAAAAGGCCTGTCAGATGTTGAGTCAGTTTTTTAACAACGACTCTCTGAGAGTAATTTAAACACAGTTTAGGTAAAAATCTTTGAAAGTTTGGTAATGGATCAAATAAAACTAGGATAGTTATAACTTTGGAAAGCGTCATCATAGATGCTAGTTTCCTTTGCCTCTGTGAGT
>JALDTH010000102.1 GCA_030073355.1 Candidatus Midichloria sp.
CTGCCTCCTGATAAAACGCCTCATCACGGACCGCATACCAGCCACTATATTTAGCAAGATAGATATAACCTTTATCATATAAAGTTTGCCAAACTTTCTTCACAAATCTTATATGGCGCTCCTCTGTAGTCCTAATAAAATCATCGTTTGAGAGATTAAGCTGCTGCGATAGCTTTTGGAAATTAGCTGCAAAACTATCTACAAATTTTTGCGTTTCTATATTAGCTTTCTCTGCAGATTTCTGTATTTTTTGACCATGCTCATCAGTCCCTGTCAAAAAATGCACCTTAAAACCATCAAGCCTCTTAAATCTTGCAATCACATCCGCAGCAATTGAGGTATATGCATGGCCTATATGCGGAAAATCGTTCACATAATAAA
>JALDTH010000103.1 GCA_030073355.1 Candidatus Midichloria sp.
AAACCTCAAATTTTGGATTAAGGAGAGAATTTAACAGAAGGTTTAGCTGATTTGAGTCAATAAGCAATTAGAGATAAAGTATACAAAAACGTTAGGTATAGATCTATGTCTAGTATGTTCTAGTGATTTTTCATGATATCAAACACTGTTTCATGATAGGACGCTTACGTAATAATACTTTTCAGACATACAAATTAACTGATTTCATCTCTTAATACCAGTAACTAACAAAAATCAGTCCAGTTAAGCGTTTAGTTATATTTGGTACAACTACTCTATTATCAACATTACCATCTATTAAACACGACTTTCTGAATTTTTCCATATTCATTAATTACTAAATGTAATTAAAAGCATAGACCAACTTTGAGTATTTTACC
>JALDTH010000104.1 GCA_030073355.1 Candidatus Midichloria sp.
GGTAAAATACTCAAAGTTGGTCTATGCTTTTAATTACATTTAGTAATTAATGAATATGGAAAAATTCAGAAAGTCGTATTTAATAGATGGTAATGTTGATAATAGAGTAGTTGTACCAAATATAACTAAACGCTTAACTGGACTGATTTTTGTTAGTTACTGGTATTAAGAGATGAAATCAGTTAATTTGTATGTCTGAAAAGTATTATTACGTAAGCGTCCTATCATGAAACAGTGTTTGATATCATGAAAAATCACTAGAACATACTAGACATAGATCTATACCTAACGTTTTTGTATACTTTATCTCTAATTGCTTATTGACTCAAATCAGCTAAACCTTCTGTTAAATTCTCTCCTTAAACAGAATTGAGT
>JALDTH010000105.1 GCA_030073355.1 Candidatus Midichloria sp.
CCTAAGCTGATTGATAGCGTTTACGATAGAAAGGGAAATCTGCTTTATAAAGATTACGATATGAAATGTATCAACTGTATTTCAAATGATATCAATTCTGTTCCAGAAATAAAATATGTCAGTGAACCTATTATTTCTGAAGATGTGAACTACCAACTTACTTCATTATTAAATGGTGCGATGAGAAGAGGGACGGGAGCTAGATCTAATATTCTGAAGAAAACTCTCGCAGGAAAAACTGGAACAACGAATAACAGTCATGACGCTTGGTTTATCGGCTTTACTCCCTACATAACTGCAGGTACATACATAGGCTATGATATACCC
>JALDTH010000106.1 GCA_030073355.1 Candidatus Midichloria sp.
GAAGCTATGCATTAAACCTCAAGTTTTGGATTAAGTAGAGAATTTAACAGAAGGTTTAGCTGATTTGAGTCAATAAGCAATTAGAGATAAAGTATACAAAAACGTTAGGTATAGATCTATGTCTAGTATGTTCTAGTGATTTTTCATGATATCAAACACTGTTTCATGATAGGACGCTTACGTAATAATACTTTTCAGACATACAAATTAACTGATTTCATCTCTTAATACCAGTAACTAACAAAAATCAGTCCAGTTAAGCGTTTAGTTATATTTGGTACAACTACTCTATTATCAACATTACCATCT
>JALDTH010000107.1 GCA_030073355.1 Candidatus Midichloria sp.
CAATTTCATGAACTTCTGCTAAGCGCCCCTTTGGTACCCGCTCAATTATTTTATCTAACGGCTCTTTTGGAATAACTGCAATCATTTCAGTATTTACATACCCAGGTGCTATTACATTTGCGACCGTAAAAATGTCATTCAAATACATAGTAAGCGAGTCAGTGATTGGCTCATCGATAGCAAAAGCTTCTGAAGGAGCTGTTGGAATTAATATTCATCAATTTTTTTCAAATGTGTCTGTAAAATCCTTTTGTAGTAGCCTTCCAACTTTTTGTGCCTTCAAATAATGTAAATCATATTGCAC
>JALDTH010000108.1 GCA_030073355.1 Candidatus Midichloria sp.
TTCTTATATATTAATAGATGAGTACGACAAACCTGTGAATATGCTTCTTGCATTGAATCCAATAAATCACAATTTGTTAAAAAAAGCGGTGTAATTAATGACTTCAATTTTAGCCACAGCTGGCAAAGATAATAGTGATAGAGAAAAGCTTATTCTAACAGGGATTTTTAATACCTTAAAAAGAGAAAGTGGTTCAGGCTTTAATAATATATGTGAGTATTTACGGAAATAGCGAAGCCTAATTTTAGCCACAGCTTTAGTTTTTCAGAAGAGGAGGTGAGGAATTTAGTGGCTAAACTTAAA
>JALDTH010000109.1 GCA_030073355.1 Candidatus Midichloria sp.
AAGGATGGTTAATCAAGCATTCTATAAAAGATGATAGTAAAAAATAACTAGAAAACCAAGTTTAAGTATATATAGCTATCTTCAGTCATACCAAGAGGAATTTTCTAATTAACTATCTTACAACAGATTTATTAAGTAAAGGAGGAGTTTTATTAGAGTGGTATGTTACAAAAGCTAAGAGTATAGGAATTTCATATATAGATTCTACATCAATTATTGTATGTTATCCTAAGAGAATATCAAGAAACAAAGTATTTCAAGGAATGGCTAGGTAAAATACTCAAAGTTGGTCTATGCTTT
>JALDTH010000010.1 GCA_030073355.1 Candidatus Midichloria sp.
AAAATAAACATATAGTACCTTATTCAGATCTCTAAATACCACTTTCTTTAACTGTTCTTATCCAAAACTCAGGTTCCTAAGTAATGTTATGACCTCCGGCTTGGAGATATTAATGGTGATTGCATAAATGTGTAGGAGCACTAGGTGCTAATAATGAAGCCAGGCAAGCCTATGTAATCTTTGGTGAAGCCTCTTAGTTTTTAAGTTATAAAATTTGTAATATAGGTTGGCATTTTTACTCCTAAATGCCAACCTAATTTTTTATTTATCTTTCTTCAAAGCAGCACCTAAAATATCGCCTAAGCTTGCACCGCTTGCAGTAGAACCAAATTCAGCGATAGCTTTTTTCTCTTCTTCAATTTCATGAGCTTTTATCGATAATAAAAGCTGCCTTGAAGTCTTATCAAATCCTAAAACCTTAGCATCAACTTTATCACCGACTGCAAATCTTTCCGGATGTTGTTCATCTTTATGTTTAGATAAGTCAGATTTCTTGACAAATGCTGTAAGTCCCTCTGCAGCTTCAACTTCTATACCATCTTTTTTTATGTTAGTAACAACACATGTGACTATTCCAGCATTAACTAGTTTTTCAGCCGCTGCCACAACAGCATCACCTGCAACTTGCTTAATACTTACGGTCACCCTCTCTCTTTCAAGATCAATATTCAGAACTACTCCAGTTACTAATGACCCTTTAGCATAATCTTTTAGAGCTTCTTCAGGTGACTTGTCCCAAGAAATTTCTGTTGCAGGTATCAACACGTCTATTTCATCTTGTTCTGCATCTCCAATGGTCATAAACATACCAAAATCTGCTATGTTCTTAATAATACCAGACACAGTACTACCAATTGGATAGTTTTCTGCAAACTTAGCCCAAGGATTTTCTTTGCATTGTTTCATACTTAAACTGATACGGTGTTTAGAAATATCAATTTCTAAGATTATCACTTCAACTTCATCACCAGGTTTTACAAGCTTACGAGGGTGCATATTTTTTGCATTCCAGCTCATCTCTGTATGATAAACTAATCCTTCAACATTTAACTCAATTTCAACAAAAGCTCCATAATCAACTACAGTTGTTACAGTACCTTTGAACTTTGTACCAACTTTATATTTTTCAGCCAATTGATCCCAAGGGTTTGCCTCAAGTTGCTTCATACCAAGAGACACACGCTGAGATTCAGCGCTATATTTGATCACAATAACTTTGACAACTTGACCTATCGATAGCACTTCCGATGGGTGAGAGATCTTAGACCAAGAAATATCAGTAATATGCAATAACCCATCCATAAACCCTAGATCAATGAATACTCCATAATCTGTTAAGTTCTTTACTGTTCCCTCTAATACTGAACCCTCTTGAATATTTGCAAGCTGCTCCTGACGTGCTTCCTTTCTGGAATCTTCAAGAATTGCTCTTCTAGAAACTACTACGTTTCCATTTTCCCTATCTACTTTTAAAATTTTAAATGGCTGAGCTAAACCAAGTAAAACGCTTATATCTTTAACAGGTCTTATATCAACTTGGCTCCCTGGAAGGAACGCAATAATACCGCTTAGTTCAACCGCAAAACCTCCTTTGACGCGACCTATTATTACACCATCAACATTCTCGCCCTGCGTACAGATCTGTTCGAATTTGCTCCAAGCAATATCTCTAAGTGCTTTTTCGCGGCTTAATATTATTCTACCACCCTTACCTTCAAACCTCTCAACGTAAACTTCTACTTCATCCCCTACATTTAATGCTATATTACCAAACTGAGACTTTGGTACCATTCCCTCGCTTTTAAGTCCAACATCAATAAGTACAGAATCTCTTTCTACGCCAATAACTGCTCCCTTAATTACTTGTCCCTCTTTTTTTTCGCTATCCAAATAGCTATAAAAAAGTTTTTCAAATTCATCGGCGATTAATTGCTCTTCTGCTGTAATGTTTTTTTGGAGATTCATACTCATATCAAAATTATAAATAAAAAAGTTAATAATATTAAGAAATTATAAAGCTCTATCAATTAGCTTTAATATGCTATCAACCGCAGTATCAATATCCATCTTGGTTGTATCCACAACTAGATAATCGTTTCCCTTGGTTAAGGGAGCATTGTTTCTGCTCGAATCACGTAGATCTCTGATTTGCAAATCTCTTAGGACATCATCATATATAATATCTTCTCCGTTCTTTTGCAACTGCTTAAATCTTCTCGCTGCTCTTTCCTCTATATCCGCAGTTATATATATTTTCACATTCGCATTAGGAAATATTACGGTACCTATATCCCTTCCCTCAATAACGACCCCCTTTTTACCAACAGCAAAGGTATATTGAATACCTAATAAAGCTTTTCTAACTTCAGGAATAGCTGCTATAACTGAAGCATTCTCTGAAACCATACTTCCATATAAAGCTGCTCCTACAGTATCATTAAAATTTATTGAATCAATTAAAGAAACCAACTTGTTAGCATCCATTAGTTCAATTTGATTTTGTAGTGCAAAGTAGGCAACCGTCCTATATAACGAGCCAGTATCAAGATAATCAAATCCGAGTTTTTCTGCAACAATTTTGGCAATTGTCCCTTTTCCTGAGGCAGCGGGACCGTCTATAGCAATAACAAAACTCATAAAATCTATTTAAAATCTATTTATTATCTGCAGATTCTATTTCTATTAGTACATCACCTGAAGAACAAGTTTGCCCTTTTACTGCATTAACTCCTATTACTTTACCATCAACTTGGCTTAAGAGAATATTTTCCATTTTCATTGCCTCAAGCACTACTAGAGGCTGTCCCTTAATTATATTATCTCCAGCTTTACATTTTACATCGACTATCATCCCTGATATATTAGCTACTAGATCACTTTGAATCTCATTTCCAGTTGATTTTTTCATATATTTAGTTAATTCTCCTGCTCTTGGAGTAAAGAGAGCAACTTTTACTTTCGAACCGCGATAGGTTAGGTTTAAAGCACCATGAAGATATTCAATCTGCAAGCTGTAATCTTTACCATTAATAACACACTGGAATAGTTTACTGCCTAATAACCAGCGACTAGTAATATAAAATCTTCTGTTCTCAAATGAAATTTTATATCCCTCATCTATGCCTCGAACCGCGACTGGGTAGTTACGGTCATTCATCTGTACAACCCAACGTGTACCTATTGACTTTGAAGCGAATCTTACCTGTCCATTAATACTCATGCTCCTTTTTATATCTGTCATAGATATATAAACAGCTGCACAAAGTATAACTACACTTTCTTCATCGCTTAGGACAGCTCCAGCAAAACCATCTTTATATTCTTCATCAATGAAATTAGTGGATATATTGGCTGATAAGAACCTTTTACTATTAATGATTGCCTGTAAGAAGCTAATATTATGGGAAATACCGCGTATTACATATTGTTCAAGGGCTTCATTCATAAGGTGAATCGCATAATCTCTATTGGTTGCATGAGTGCACAACTTAGAAATCATGGCATCATAAAACATGCTTACTTCGCCGCCCTCATAGATCCCAGTGTCTACTCTGACTCCTGCTGAAGAAATTGGCTCTTTATAAGTTGCGATTCTGCCCGTTGAGGGCAAGAAACCACAAGCAGGATCTTCTGCGTATATTCTACTTTCCAGCGCCCAACCACTTAAAACAATATCTTTTTGCTTAAACAATAATTTTTCACCTTGAGCAACTCTTATCATTTGTTCAACTAAATCAATACCAGTAATTAGTTCAGTAACCGGATGCTCTACCTGAAGCCTGGTGTTCATTTCCAGGAAATAGAAATTTCTATTTTTATCAACTATGTATTCTACTGTTCCTACTGAAAAATAGTCCACAGCCTTAGCTAAGGCTATTGATTGGTCATACATTTTTTTACGCATCTTTTCATCTAAAAACGCGCTAGGAGCCTCCTCGATCACTTTTTGGTGATGCCTTTGGATTGAACATTCCCTTTCACCTAAACAAACATAGTGCCCATGTTTATCAGCTAAAACTTGTATCTCTATATGTCGCGGATTCTCGATAAATTTCTCTATAAAGGTTCTAGCATCAGAAAAGTTATTCTTAGCTTCATTACGTGTAGAACTAAAGGCCTGCTGCATTTCCTCTTTGCTACGCACTATTCTAATTCCCTTACCTCCACCTCCAGCTGCAGCCTTAATCATGATAGGATAACCTATTTTGGAAGCAATATTAAGCGCTTCTTTTTCATTTATGATAGCGCCTATATACCCTGGAATTACATTGACCCCAGCATTTTGTGCTATTTTTTTTGCTTGAATTTTGTCTCCCATTTTTCTTATTGAATCTGCAGAGGGACCAACAAAATTAATGTTATTTTTCTCCATTAATTCTGCAAACTCCGCATTTTCAGATAAGAATCCATATCCAGGATGTACAGCGTCAGCACCTGACAACTTTATTGCATCGAGCAATCTTTTTTGATTTAAATAGCTCTGAGTAGCAGGTGCAGGACCTATATATATTGCATCATCTGCAAGACCAACATGTAATGAAGATTTATCAGCTTCAGAATAAACCGCAACCGTAGTAATTCCTACCTTCTTTGCGGTTCTCATTATTCTGCAAGCAATTTCACCTCTATTAGCAATAAGTAATTTTTTCATAGTAAATTATCACTTTTTAAACTAAAATATACTAAAACGTCTATAAAGAACAACTGCCATATTGACAAGTATTTTATAACTCAAGTCTAAAAACAATTGCACTTTAAACACAGTGTTATAAGGTTACATTACTAGAAACAGTGATATTTCTGATAAAAAATTGTTTAACCATTAAAATAGATAATAAAATTAAGGCCAGAATCAAAGCTGCTGGAATTACTACTAAACTTTTGCTCACACCACCGAATTGTTCAGTAAATATGCCTATTAAAGTATGAAAAACTGTTCCAAATATCATAACAATCATATTACAAGCAGCAGACGTAATGTCAGCTAGTCTACTATCAGTATAATCTCTTACTTTACCTAAAATAGGTATCTGATAAGCTGATAACAACCCTATTACGAACATCAAGAAACATAAAATATATAGGTTACATTTTCCAGAGAATACTAATAAAAACGATAAAATCATTATTATATTAGAAACAAAAACTACTTGAATGTGAGATTTAGTTTTGTCTGTAATATAACCAATTAAAGTACTACCAAAACACATCCCTAAAAATATTATGGATGGCAAAATGCTTGCATGGCCTCTATCAAATCCATAAAAAGACTCAAAAAACAATGTCCCCCAAGCATCAGCGAAACCTTCAAGAGGCCCAACCATTAAACCAGCTATGAAGCTCAATACTACTACTCTAGAATTGCAAAAAATACTTTTTACATCTTGCCACATCTCTCTAATAGAAAAATGGTATTGCCTACCTTCTTCAGAAGCCTTAGGCAAAACGAAGTAAAGTAATATCGAAAAGGCAACGCCAATTATAACGAAGGCATTAATTACTGTCTTCCAGCCATAAACAGAAACTAAATAGTCAACTGGCCTTCCACCGTACATTGCACCAAGCAAACCAATAGTTATACTCATGCCAACTAAGCTAGTGAATCTTGCTTCACTAAAACCAGTCTTAACAACTTTAAAAATCCCTAATACAGAAGCAGAAGACGCAATACCTACCAGCAACCTACCCAAAATGGCATTTAAGAATAAGCTGCTATACAGTAAAGGTAACAATCCAACAGAAGTTAATAACACACAAATCGGAATAACTTTTTTGATGGAAAACCTATCTATAAGTAATCCTATTGGAATATGCATAAGTGTATAGCCTATATAATATATGCCAGAAAAGACTCCAATTTGAGTTACACTTATATTAAAATCGTTGATAATATTTGGCATACCAATATTAGGCAATACTCTTAACATATATTGGTATGCATAAAACATTGTGGCAAAAAACCAAGCTGACCAAACTGAAATAAACTTATTCATACTTCAAAAACCTTTGAAAAACATATTAATTATTTCCATCAGAATAATTACTATCCCAAGAATTGCAGCAATAAATCTAACAAACTTCGATGTCAATATACTATAATGTAATTTATTTGTTTTTATTTTTTGCAATAAATAAAGTGGCAATAATACAGCTATTATAACTAGCATCATACCCGCAAAGCTTAACATCTTAATAAAAGCATTAGGCACAATAAGGGCGATTAATAAAGAGGGAATAAATGCTAACAGAAGTGATTTTGCCTTAACTGCAAAACTTATACCTATCCTTCCCTTATTTAAAATATCTTCTCAGGAATTCATCAACCCCATACCAACACCTACTAAATAAGTAAATATAGCCAAAATAGAAAGGCACCAAATAACAATTTGCATATAGGTTATATTAGCTATTTGACTTAATTTTAATATCATGCTCCCTACATCAACTGAGCTATTAGTCATTAAAGAGTAAAAATGGGGATCATAGTTATTTATAACGACTAGTATGACAACAAACCATAATATATAAGTGATTGTGGGGATAAAACTACCCCAAAAACATGCCTTTTTCAGTTTTGAGCTATCCTGCTGACAATATTGTACTAAAGTTGCAAAAATTGTCTGATATCCAAATGAAGTAAAGAGTATTGGTACTGCTAATATCAAGTCTTTAAAAGCGATATCACCCATATTTATAGGTATAGTAGACCAGTCCATAACAATCAATAAACCAAAAATTATTATGCCTACTGAAAATAAAAGTGCATAAAAAAGCATTCTATTAATACAATCAATAAGGCCCATAGAAAGGCTTAACATTCTGATTACAGAACAGGTTGACAGTAAAGCTATAACTTTAAAGTTAAGCTCAATACCGAAGTCTATGAGCATCTTCTGAATTACTGAAGAAATACCATAAATAAATACCGCTAAAAGCGAATATGAGATGACTTTGATACCTAAAATCCCAAGAAGCTCCGCGCCTTTACCAGAATACAATCTGCCTAATCTGCCAAGAGCAAGTCCCTGCCCAGCTTGCAAGCTAAGTTCTATGCTCACTAAAGATGTATAATAAGTTAATAACCATATAGTTAATATTAAAATTATACTGTAAAAAATCCCAAAGCTGGCTAAGATTATCGGCAATGCCAACATAACCGATCCAATTGCAGTACCTGCTATTAAACAGACCCCACCTATAGTCCTATTCATATTCAACCTAAAAAAATTAATCAAAAAACATTAAAAAAGACATGTTCTAGTAGGGATAAAATATAGAAAAAACCTTGAATAGGCTAAGAGACATCTATAAAATAATAAAAACAATATTCTATAAAAAAATACTAATTATGCAAGTATATTTTTATTACTTACCCGATAACAAGCCTATACGAGACACTTATACAGCATCTAAAACTTCTCTCTAACCCCGATCAAAGGCTGTTTTATTATAAGCATCATTCTAGAAATGCTACTTCCAAGCAGGTATGATTTATAACAAGCATCGAACATCTTTTTTCTAACCTTTTCGCCAGCTTTCTGTGCCAGCATATCAAATATATGGTTAATTTCTTTAACCGAGGCAGTAAACTACTATAACTTTCAATCCATCTAGCATAGGGATTATCAGCGCTTGCATACCGAGCAATATATAACCCTACTTAGTTATAAACCCAAAAGTATGGTAAACCTGCGGCAGTCGCCACTTCAAAACAGGTTCATTGGAATAAACGTATAATAAAGCTTGTATACCTTAAGGTCGTTGGACTTAGCAACCCCGTTTTCTTGAGATTAAATTCTTTTTTAAAGAATTGATTCACAACTTCCTGCTCTAAAATATATCATAAGCATATTTTAAAAAACACTTTACATATTCAATTGGCACCTTAGAAGCACAATCATGGCCTGGCACCTAGCAAACTCTCTTAAATAAAGAGTATCTTGCTCAAGATAATATGCAAACTTATCCATGGGAAGTATTCCTTGCCTGAGTTCTTGATTAATACATGCTGCTGTATTGCTGCAATCAATTTCTCTGAGGAATCCCAGATTTAGCGTGAGAAACTCATAAATTAACCTCTTTTAATAACCTTATCAATGAATGGCCAGAAATGGTAGAAGTTATGCACTGGACCCTGCCCCTTGCTAACTGAATTTTCTTTTGCAACAGGCATTTGCTTCAAAATAAAATAACGCTCTGCATATTTGCAAGCTGTAACAAGAGGCACACCCTGGGCTAAAAAAGCACATATCGCAGCACATCTTCTCTAACATATCCTTAGTCATAATATACTTTTGCTCGCCTTGATAAGGTATTACTGCTGCGTCATCTCCAATGTACTGTGGAAACTCTGATTTCAAGAAATTAACTAATTTTTCTTCACTTGACATAGAGTTGCTTCATATGATCAAAGTTTGCAGCACATAACTACTCATCAATAAAAGCCACCATAAAAGATGCAGGCCTGTTCACTCTTCTTTCTGCTAAATTACTGCACAAACCAAAATCAACTTGTAGCAAAGTGAGCTGTTTCAAATGAATTAGGGATTACCACTCTAAAAGTAGCTATAACAGCTGTTAATACGCACCCCATACCAGTGACTAACGGCATAAGAGAAGATCCAAATGGTAGAATTTTTCTTCATTAGCATATTTTCAATCCTGCAGGTCCCTAAATCGTCTCCACATTGCTTTTACTTTTAGTATGGTATAAGCCCCAACTCCAATGCAATCTATCGGTAACTCACTAGAAGTAATTTAATTGATCTAGGGTATTGATCGATAGCTTTATAATTTTATTTCTCCTAAGAGCTTTCTAGCATATATTACATTCCCATCAGTTTGCCCTAAAATGTAGGCCTTTTGCATCTAATTCTAAAGCAAGAATTCTATGCTATCTTATAATAAGCGGTATTTGAAAAGGCTTCATTCAGCACTGCCTTCAGCTGTCTACAAAACTCTATTATTAAAAAATAAAAGTTGAATTTCAGAAGGTTTTATATTATTAATTTCTCAGTAACCATCTAGGGTTAAGGTATGCCTTAAATGGTATTTATTTTTTATAGGAGTGAAAATGTCTAAGTTCAAAACAAAAAGCGGAGTAAAGAAAAGATTTTCTTTAACTGCAACTGGTTTAGTTAGATCTACTCAAGCCAACAAACGGCATAACATGCGTAAGCGCAGTAAAAGGCAGTTAAGAGTTCAAAGAGGAACAGTGATTCTTAACGGCATCGAATGCAGAAGATTAATCAGATTCATGCCATATGGCAGTTAATCATTTATAAATAAGGAGTTTAAGATATGGCTAGAGTAAAGCGTGGTGTGACTGCAAGAGCTCGTCACAAAAAGATTTTAGATATGGCAAAAGGCTATAGGGCCCGTTCTAAAAACTGTTTTAGAGTAGCAATTGAGAAAGTAGAAAAAGGTTTACAATATGCTTATAGGGATCGCAAAAACAAAAAGCGCGATTTTAGAGGTATTTGGATTCAAAGAATAAACGCAGCTGCCAGGTTGCATAGTATGGTTTATTCTCAATTTATTAGAGGACTTAGTCTTGCAAATATCGGCTTAAACAGAAAAATGCTTGCCGAGATTGCTATACATCAACCAGAGACATTTGCATCTCTAGTTAAACAAGCTAAAAAACATTAACAGCTTAGAGTATCATTAAAACTAGAGTGATATAACGCTACATTTATTGGCTTATCGTTCTTCTCAAGGACGGTATTATATATTTGCTTTTAAATTGGTTAGAAGCAGCATAGAATACTCTAAAGCTTCTCATGGAAGAGGTAGTTAGTGTGATCGTTGGGGATTTATATGCACTGTTCTTGGTTAAAGGACTGCCGATTGTCCTTAAGCAGCGAGAAGCTTTATACAGGCTAGAGTTTTAGCAATTTTCAAGAGCTCTCAGCTTCTCATAAAGGTCTTTCAACTGCTCACTTACTAGAGGTATATATTTCTAATGAGTCTCTACTGTCTGAAAAGGAATAAGAATTTTTTAACATAATCATTATATAGTTTCCTTCAAAGGAACTCACTATAATATCTCTAATTAACATTTCTTTTTTGATTAATTGAATATAGTTGAATATACTTAAAGCGAGTTTGCAACGGCTGGTTATGTCTGACTTGGTCATGTACTTGATGTTCACTCTTATGAATTCGTGCCTTATAGATTTATCCTGCTGCAAGAGCTGTAATAAATGCCCCTCCTATTGCGCTTGTAACCACAGCCACTACAAGATTAGAAGACGGGCTGCTTCCTTACTGTCTACTGCTCCTTCCAACAATAAAGAAGTAGTTGATACGGCAGTCGTTATAGGTATCATAGATGTAGAAGTAGCGGAGTTTGTTGCAAGATCAGCTGTGTTCGTGGTGGTAAATGTAGTAATTACAAGTGTCATTGTTGTTAGAGTGGGTGTTAAGTCTGTGGTTGAAGTTGTTGTCGATGTGCTGGTGCTGGTAGTTAGCTCTGTAGTAGCTGTCGAGGTTGTTATACTTGTCGTTGGGTCTGTGTCGTTGCCAAAGCAGAAGTGCTTGAGGCCGCAGTGGTACTAGTAGTCGGTGTGGTGTCACCGTAGTAGCCAGTGTGGTTATAGTGGTTGATGGAGGTTGAGTAAGGTTTAGGAGCGCTGAAATATAGTAATAGTCTGACGGTACCAGGAGATACGCTGCCAGCTATCACTCAGGCATCCCATCTCCATCAAAATCTCCTGTCGCGATCCCTCCTGTGGTAGGCTTGCCCCTACCAGGAAAAACATTTGTGCTAGCTATAAATCGTTATTGTTCTTAATGTTCCATCGCCGTTGCCCAACAATACACCAATCCCTAATGAATCTATAAACCGTACAACTACATCTTGTTTACCGTCCTGGTCGAAATCAGATATTGCAATTTTAACAGGGTAAAAAGTAGTATGGGTACGATAATAATATATCGCTTCTCTCCCCTCCAAAAACAACATTATCCATAATCAACCTCCCTAAATAGTGCTATTTTTGATAGGATATCATAGATAGTGTCTCTTTAAGCACATCCAATAATCAATACAACTACTATTAATTTATGTCAATATTTATTAATAACATTTTTACATTATTTCACAATTGTAATTATTGATTCATCCAAAAACACTAGAGAAAATCTGGCTCATAATTGATCAATGTACTATCAATTAACCCATTACCTAGCTTATCGAAATAATCTTCTCCTTTCTCTATCCATTCAGTTATTTTAAGAAAATACTCAGAGTACTCACATATCTCGCCATTCTTCATTGCTTCTTGCAATTCAAGGTGGGATGCACGAAACCCACCTTGCAGCCCGCCATGTGTATAGTATTTCTTAATCATACTTTGACCATCATGGTGCACCACTTTATCCAAAGCCTTTCTTAAAGAACCAGCTTTATCATTTTATTATCCATTAATTCCTTACACTCAAGAATAATACCACTAATATAAGCAGCATTTTATTAGGATCTATGTGTGTCTCTAATTGCGTCTTTTTTCGGCGTAATGCATCTGCAAAATCTGCAGACGCATGATATGATAACCCAATGAATGGATATTGATCGCCTAAAATATAAGTGCGATCATCAGCAATAGTAACATTATTTATGTCCTTAGATATTAGGATAATACCCTTTTTCATATTACCTATATGCTCATAACCCCACTTTCTAGATGATGATATGAAAATATTTTTAGTTTTCCAGAAGCAGTAACACTACTGTACATCTCTTGAGGATTTTGACCATACTTAGCAAATTTTCTAGTAAAAATAAGTAGGTACTATTTCCTCGTTCCTCTTCGCTATTCCTGTGGAGAGAAAATCAACAGACCATTCTCACCAAGATAAAATAGATAAAACTATTCTCAGCGCCCCATTTTCAGTGATTGATCCCCATGTCTACTCAGCTATTATTTGGCAAGAGGTAGCGTATATCAAGAACTAATCTATATTTAACCGGATCTTTCTCATTATATTACCTGCTAATCTCTCTGAGCGATTTAAAAGTGCCCCATACTCTGCAGTAGATTTCGGTTGTACAGTTTTAATAGTGGGATCTTCTAAAGAAATAAAACCTCACCTATTCCCTCCTCTTTAAGGCCAGGAATAAAATAACTAACTATACTATTTAAAAACCATGCTTTATAAGCTTACACACACCTTGGTTAATTTTTTGCCATAATACTAACACAGCTTCAATTGTCAAATAATTCTGCAATATACCAAAGTTAAGCAAAAAAGTGCCTCTCTTATTCGCTATTTAATCTATACTTATTTCCCACCATTTATGAATTTCAGCTGAAAAAGTACTAACTCTTTATAGTTACCTACACCAAAAAAATTCATAGGGTAGTATTATTAAAAATATCATTGACGCTGCCACTAAAAAATAAGATATTTGCAGCCAATTGAATTTTGGGTTACGGTTTATGTTCGAAGAGTGCTACAATCATAAGACAGTAGAAAAAAAGTGGCAAGATTATTGGTATAGCAATTCCATATATAGCTGGAATCCAAATATAGATCGAAAAAACACTTTCATAATAGATACCCCCCCTCCTACTGTGTCAGGCTTCTTACATATGGGCCATATATATAGTTACGCACAAGCAGATTTTGTAGCTAGATTTCAAAGGATGAGAGGGAAAAATGTATTTTATCCAGTTGGATTTGATGACAATGGGCTTCCCACCGAACGCCTAGTAGAAAAAGAACATAACCTAAGAGCTGCCAAAATAGATAGAGCTGACTTTAATAAAGTCTGCCAAGAAGCCGTTAAAAAATATGAGGAAGAATTTAGAGCCCTTTTTAAATCAACAGCGTTTAGTTTTGACTGGAGCCAAGAATATCAAACAATCAGCAAGCGAACCCGCAAGCTATCTCAAATGTCTTTCCTTGATCTATACCGCAAAAATTTGCTTTATAGGAGGCATGCCCCAACTTTTTGGGATCCTGTGGACCAAACTGTAATTGCGCAGGCCGAAATTGAAGATAAAGAGCAAACAGGTATAATATCAGAAATACAATTTCAGACCACAGATAGTTATAAATTAACAATTGCAACAACAAAGCCAGAACTATTACCAGCATGCGCAGCCATCCTTTACCATCCTGACGATCTAAGATACCAAAACCTAAAAAACAAACAAGCTGTTGTACCGATTTTTGGACATAAAGTACCTATTATTAGCGATGAAGATGTTGAACAAGACAAGGGCACCGGACTTGTGATGTGCTGTACTTTCAGGGATATACAAGATATACACTGGTGGAAAAAACATAATTTACCCCTAAAAGAATGCATCAACAAGTTTGGCCAAATGCAAAACGCTGGGGTACTTGATGGTTTAAAAGTTAAAATCGCACGCGAGAAAGTCTTAGAGCTACTAAAAGAAATGCAATTAGTATTAAACCAGAAAGAAGTCTCAAGGGCAGTTAAATGTGCAGAGAGATCGGGAGCACCTTTAGAAATTATTCCAACATATCAATGGTATATTTCCATCGCTAACAAAAAAGAGGTGCTATTAGATCAAGCAAATAAATGTAAGTGGCACCCGGAATATATGAAGCTACGACTAGAAAATTGGATTAAAGGTTTAAACCAAGATTGGTGCATTTCAAGACAGCGTTATTTTGGAGTTCCATTTCCAGTTTGGTACTCAAAAAGAGCCGGTGAAGAAGGTAAAATTTTGTTGGCTGATATTAGCCAATTACCTATTGACCCTTCTAAAGATCTGCCATGCGGTTATAGAGCAGATGAAGTTATACCAGAGCTAGATGTGATGGATACATGGGCTACTAGTTCATTAACTCCGCAGCTCTCAAGCTGGGGAATTAATAATGAAATAGCTATTGATTATGATAGGCATGAGAAATTATTTCCTGTAGATCTAAGACCGCAAGCGCATGAGATTATAAGAACATGGGCTTTTACTACTATAATTAAATCCCTCTATCATCAGAATACTATTCCTTGGCATAATATTATGATCAGTGGATGGTGTTTAGCTGCCGATAAGAGTAAGATGAGCAAATCAAAAGGAAACGTGGTCACTCCACAAAAATTAATAGAAGAAAAAAGTGCTGATACTGTGAGATACTGGGCTGCAAACTCAAAATTAGGAGCAGATATTATATATTCTGAAGAAGCTTTTAAGTCAGGCCAACGATTGATTAATAAGATATGGAACGTAGCTAAGTTCTGTTCAATACACTTACCAAAGCTAACAGAATTACCTATTTCAATAAAAAATTTAATTGAAACTAGAACTATCAATCAATCTATTGATTTTTGGATTTTAGCTAAATTAAAAAAAGTTATAAAACTAGCTACTGAACATTTTGAAAGCTTTGAATATTGGGAAGCTAAGAATATTATAGAAGAATTCTTTTGGAAAGATTATTGTGATAACTATATAGAGCTTGCAAAGCATAGGTTGTATGATGATAGCAAAATTTCTGAACAGCAAAGTGGAGTTGCTACTATCAAACACTCGCTAGGCGGAGTACTTAAACTGTTTGCGCCCTTTATGCCGCATTTAACTGAAGAAATTTATCAGAGTCTATTTCCTCATGAGTTGGTTTCAATTCACCAACAAGGCAGCTGGCCTAAATTTGATGAGTTCACTATAAACGATGATCATCTTTTAATAGGCAATACCACTGTGGCTCTGCTAGACCTGGTCAGAAAATCAAAATCTTTATTAAATGTTTCAATTGCGAAAGAAGTTGAGCTAATTGAAATAGTAACCAATTTACCCAATGTTGATTTGTTGACCGATTTTCAAAATGCAGCTAATGCTAAACAAATAAAATTAGTTAACGAATTATCTGAAGAGGCTTTAAGATCTGAATGCGGATACCATGCAGTAAAATTACATTTAAAGTAATATTTATTATTGCTATAAATATTATCTTTCAGCTAAACACAGTAGCCCAAGGCAAGAGTGATCTGCCTATTCCAAGATTTGTTTCAATTAAATCAAATGAGATAAATTTAAGAAGTGGCCCTGGCAATAGTTATGCGATTAAATTTATTTATAAATTTAAAAATTATCCTCTTGAAGTCATTGCTGAATTTGGGCATTGGCGCCTAGTTAAAGATAACGATGGCAGTCAAGGTTGGGTCCACCAAAGTTTGTTAAGTGGTTCAAGATATGCTTTAATAAAAGATAATAAATTGACCGAGAAGGAGCTAAAATTCCAGGATTTAAAAAACCAAGCAATAATTTTTAGGTTGCCAGATGAAATATCCCACCCGATACTTATGGCAGAAATTGGTGTTGTTGCAAAGATTAAGAAATGCTTAGAATATTGGTGCCAAATTGAATTAGAAAAAAAGTGTGGGTGGATTAAAAAGATTAATTTATGGGGAGTATATGAACACGAGTTATTTGACAAATAACTTATTGATATCCAACGATCATGCAGGTTTTAATTTAAAAAAGTACTTGATAACAAAGTTTACTACAAAGGGTTTTAAAATTGAAGATATGGGCAGTTATTCTGATGAGCCCGTTGATTATCCAGATCTTGCGAAAGACTTATGCAGAAAAATGACGATCTCGCCCTCCAATTTTGGTATATTAATATGCAGTAGCGGCATTGGAATGAATATCACTGCTAATAGATACTCTCATATAAGGGCTGCACTTTGCTGCTCAAATGAAATGGCAAAGCTTGCTAGGCAACACAATGATGCCAATGTATTGGTCTTAGGGAGCAGGTTTGTAACTCTAGAAGAAGCTTTGGAGATGACCGTTACTTTTCTCTCAACAAAGTTTGAAGGTGGAAGGCATATAGCAAGAGTAAGTAAATTTTAGCTTAAGAAATGGACCTTCGGCCAAGTGCCTAATCCCCCTTCAAAAGTTAACTAAGTACATATAGTAAATTCAGTTGGGCCTAAGAACAATGGAGCGAGCTGAGCGATAAATGACGCCGCATAAAATCAATTCACTATATAGGAAATTTATATATAATAGTGAATTTCATCCAATTCGGTGGTTTTTATTTCCAGTGCATTCAAGCTATTTACATAGTCACTTACATTAGTCATGGCAACAGCTAGAACTACTACTTCATATGAAGGAAGATTTGCCAAATGTTCTATACTTTCTGACCTGCTTTCGATTAGCCGCATGTAAGCTAAAACAGAAAGGTAAATAGTGATCGTCTATCCCGAACACACTTCCTACTATTGCTCCGGTATAATCGTTAGCACAACTATTAGCATTCGCAAAATCAGTTTACTCCATTGAGGTAGTAGATGAAAATGCCGCAGACTCCGGCGCCGTACATGTTACCTCTGGGAAAGTATCGGGCAGGCTGTAGTTGTAAGGGCCGTTGTTGTAGAACGGAGCTGCAGTAGTGCTCGGTGATGTGGTTGAGGTAGCTTAAGAAGTAGTACAGATAATTTCAGGGCAAGCAGGGCATTCAACTTCTAGACAAGGTGTTGTTGGTTCTGTTGTGGTAGTGCTCGTAGTACTAGTTGCTGTACTGGGAACCGTAGTAGGTGAGGTCGTCGTTGTTATAGCAGGGAGTTGTAGCCTAGCTGGGAACGGGCTGCTGAGGAGAACAGAAATTGTAGTAGAACCATAATGGGCATACGCTATATCTGGCTTTCCCGTTATTGAAATCGGCAATAATTTTATATGAGATCCTCTACCAACAGTATAAAAGAAACAGCGGGCTGGAAAGTTCTATTTCCTCTCCCTGTCAGTACTGTAACTGTGTTTGAGTCATAATTGGTGTTAACTATATCCGGTTTTCAATCGCCATCAAAATCTGCTAAAGTAACTCCATGCGGCTGCGACCTGACATGATAAAATTCACAGATTGAAAAGTTCCATTACCGCCTCTAGCAGCACTGAAACTGTCCCAGCACCAACGTTAACAGTAACTATACTCGGTTTAGCATACATATTAAAATCTATCACAGCTACCGCATAAGCCCTAGATCCAATAGTATAAAAGGCAGTTGGTTTTAAAGGTACCATCCCCATTTCCTATAATACTGAAACTGTATTCGAGCCTAAATTAGAATTTACTATATCTAATTTACCATCATTATTAAAATCGCTTACTACAACTCCTATCTGGATTAGCACCAACGCTATAAAAAACAGCAGATTCAAAAGTTCCATCTCCGTTTCCCATTAATACTGAAACCGTATTTGAAACACTATTAGTATTAGCTATATCTGGATTGCCATCTCGATTAAAATCTCCTACCGCTATGTCCATGCGAACTTATTTCCAACATTATAAGAATGCAACAGACTGAAACATGCCCGAACCGTTTCCTAACAGTATATACGCTGTATTTGAACCATAGTTAGTATATTAACTACATCTAGCCCCCAATCATGGTTGAAGTCACCTAAGTCAACGCCTACTGGGTTATTGCCAACACTGATGCTTAGAAGCCAGTGCAAAAATATTGCTTATTTTTTACCTTTTACCTTCCACGCGCGTTGCTATAATCAAGACTAGATTAATTATGCAACCAAATTCTGCGAAACTAGGCTAACAATCTTGTTGACCAAAAAATAAAAATTATTTGCTACTTACAAACCATTTATTAGTTATTTAGGTAAGCAGGATACTGCTTCTCTTGAAACAAAAATGGAAGAAATAGAAGATTTAGTTGTTCAAAACCTAATTAGTTATACCGAATATCAAAATTAAATTGTATTGCCCTTTAGTATATTTTAAAACTATTATCTATTATTCAAATATGTGATACGTTATTTGGTTTTTAATATTCAATATTTTATTCTCAATGGCATTCGCAAATGAACAACCAGAAGGCGATACTAAGAATATAATTCAATTGATTAATGAAAGTGAAAACCCTACTTTATCTGACGAATTTTCAGATATTAAATACGTGCCTTCTCCTCTTACAAGACAAAATGTAGAAGATTATCTAAATCAACAACATAAAGAGAAATTACCAATTAATATATCAGATGATTTCACAGATAACTTATCAGGTCTTGATCTATCAGGCTTAAACTTTAGTAATGCGAAAATGTTAAGAGTGCAACTAATGAATTCTAATATATCTGACGTGAATTTTAGCAACGCCTATATGGAAGAGATTAACTTATTTGGCGCCAATGCACTTAGAGCTAATTTTACCAACGCAAGCATTGCAGCTTCTAATTTTGAAAAAGCTAACTTAACAAATGCTATTTTAAATAACACCTATGCCGAAGAAGTAATTTTCAAAAATGCCAACCTAGAAAGCACATTAATTACTAATTCTAACTTGAATTTTGCTAATCTTACAGAAGCTATACTAAATAACACTAAACTTATTTATTCCTCTGCAACAAACGTTAATTTCGCTAACAGTAATGGTAACCACCTAAACCTTAAGCAATCTGATTTAACAAAGGCTAACTTAAGCAATATATCTTGGTCGAATCCCAACTTGGAGAGTGTGACCTTAAATGAAGCAGATCTTACCAATGCCAACTTTATTAAGGCAAACTTATTTGCAATGATAGCACGTAAAGCCACTATTAATAATATAAGTATCCAGGGTGCTTACGTAGAAGCTGCTGATTTTAATTACTCCAAAATCACTAATGCTAATCATCAAGGGAATAACCTTTAATAATGCATT
Organism: Candidatus Midichloria sp.; assembly: GCA_030073355.1. Lineage (GTDB taxonomy): Bacteria > Pseudomonadota > Alphaproteobacteria > Rickettsiales > Midichloriaceae > Midichloria. Next base: position 18,647 of record JALDTH010000010.1, read on the forward strand.
CTGCAGATATTGTGACCTATCTAATTCGAATTTTAGCATGTCAATGCTGTCTAATACTGATTTCAGCTACGCTAATTTAAGCAGTATTAATTTAACTTCCGCTATTTTAAGTGAAGCTATAATGATTAATACTAAAATGTCTCAATCAATATTAGATAGAGCACTTTTAAGAGGAGCTAACCTTTCTTTTTCCTATTTTAGTAATGCAAATATCACTGAATCCAATTTTGATCAATCCAATTTAAGGTCAGCGATATTTTCAAATGCTAAGTTTGAAAATAACACTTTTAACAAAGTGATCGGTATTTCTCAAAATGATATTGACCAATTAACTAAACCTATTATTAATACTTCTGATAACAAATTGGCTTTAAAAACGAATTAAATGAAAGAATTTGTTTTAAATAATTATTTATTAATTAAATCCTTACATATTATAGCAATTATTTGCTGGATGGCTGGCTTGCTTTATCTTCCACGATTATTTGTTTACCATACTAGATTCTCGCCCAAGTCAGAAGTATATGAGACCTTTCTAATAATGGAATTTAAATTAATTAGATATATTATGACTCTAAGCATACTCTGTGTATTTCTATTTGGAGGGCTGTTAATATACGCTCAAGAGATAGCAATATGGTTGCATGTCAAATTGACAGCTGTGATGTTGTTAGCGGTCATGCATGGGCTAATGATAAGGTACTACAAAAATTTCTATAATCATACTAACACACAATCCGAAAAATTTTTTAGATTCTTTAACGAAATACCGACTATTCTCATGATTTTAATAGTTATAATGGCTGTAATGAAACCATGAAAAACGTTATATTAGGAATATCTGGCAGTATAGCCGTATATAAAGCAATCGAACTAGCAAAACTGTTAATAAATGCTAATTATAATATTAATATCGTTTTATCAAAGTCAGCTGCTGACTTTATTTCGCCTTTAACTCTTAAATCATTATTTCCTAAAAAAGTTTTCCTTGCAGATGAAACTTTAGACGATAATGATCAAATGCTTCATATCAGCCTTGCTAAGCAAGCCGACCTTATTTTAATTGCTCCTTGCTCTGCCAATATGATTGCAAACTTAAGCAATGGAAGCGCCACTTGTTTATTAACTTCATTATATCTTGCAACAAAAGCAAAAACCGTCTTAGCCCCGGCCATGAATATGGTAATGTGGGAGAACCTTATAGTACAAGCTAATATAAAAAAATTGAAAGAGAATGGAGCACTTATTATCCCTCCGAGCAGTGGCAAGCAAGCCTGCGGTGATAATGGAATTGGCAGAATGCCAGAACCTCACAATATTTTAGAATACATTGCTAGTGTTGATTTTGTAACATATAACACATTAAAGGGAAAAAAAGTAGTAGTTACTGCTGGTCCAACACATGAGAAAATTGATCCTGTAAGGTTTATAAGTAACTGTAGTTCTGGAAAAATGGGTTATAATTTAGCAAAAGCTGCTCAGATGTTAGGTGCCACAGTCACATTAATATCTGGACCTACCTCTCTAAATCCTCTAGAAAATATGGAATTGATTAGAGTAAACTCGGCTCAAGAAATGTTTGAAGCCGCTCAGAAGAAAGCAACAAATTGTGATATATTTATCTCAGCAGCCGCTGTTGCCGATTATAAGCCAAAATCTATTTCCTTAGAAAAAATTAAAAAGGGTGCCGACCTCATCCTAGAATTAGAGAGAAATCCTGATATAATTTACGAAATTAAGTCCCAATTCCCTTATATATTCTGTTTAGGCTTTGCGGCCGAAACTACTAATCACCTAGAATACGGCTATCAAAAACTAAAGGCAAAAAATTTAGATGCGATTGCTATTAACGATGTATCCAAAGGAAAAGTGTTTAATGAGGATTATAATGAATTAACCGTTATTACTAAAAACGGTACGGAATTTATAATTGAAAAAAATCCAAAATTGGAAATAGCTTTTAAACTCTTATATACTTTATTTAAAGAAAAAGATGAAGGAACTAACTAAAAAATTATACTTCAGAAGCCTAAACAGAGGCTGTAAAGAGCTAGATATTATTATTGGACAATTTGCCAAACTTTACTTAGATGAAATGACATTACCTGAGCTTTTAGAGTATCAGAACCTTTTAGAACTAAATGATAATTATCTTTATAAATTAATATTAGTGAAGCCATTAAAAGTGATTCCTGAACTATTGAGGAGATTGTAATGAAAAAAATTGTTGATTTCGTTAAGTTAAGATCTAGCAATTAAATTTAAGCATAACTTCTATATACTTTTTCATATTTGATTCAAAAATTCTTCTTCACAGCTCTATTGCAAATTATATATAATATATATAAGCAAGAAAGTGCTTTCCTGTTGTGATTTATGTAATTTTATTGCAGCGCGTTGGCGAGGCTGTAGACTATTTGAGGCTTAAATATGAATGAGTTAATGCTAAAATTTTTTTATTCAATCATGATTGGTATTGTGATTTCTGTTCCTATTGGGCCCGTAAGTGTATTATGCATCAGATATACATTAAAACAGAGTTTATTAGCAGGTATTATTGTAGGAATTGGAGCTGCTAGTGGTGATATACTATATACTATTATTGCAAGTGTTGGCGTTGATATCATTAACGATTATGTGGCCTGGGCAAAGAATGGCTTTAAAATCACTGGTGGAATTTTTTTGTTATTTTTAAGTTTACATTCCATTTATACCGAAAGAACTGCAAAAGTAGAGATTAATCCTACTAAGTATAAAAGAGATGATTCGAACAAATATATCTTCACCATTTCTTTTTTTACCACAATACTTAGTCCCATGACTATTATACTCTTTGTGAGTATGTTTTCGGCTATAGATCTAGAGTTAGATTCTCTGATAGAATATATAGTTATACCTATGGGAGTGTTTATAGGGACAATAAGTTGGATGACAGCAATGGCCTTATTATTGCAGTACATCAAGCATCGAATAACTAATAGGACAGCATACTATATTAATTTCCTTTCTAATATATTAATAGCAGGCTTTGGCTTTGTTGCTGTTGTTAGCGCCATTTATAGCTATTTCATTTAACTGACAAATGATAAAGCGCTATTGCTGCAGCACATGAAACATTAAGGCTCTCAACAGCTTGATTCATCTGAATTTTCAGTACGAAATCACAATGTTTTTTTGTAAGCGGCCGTAAACCCTTTTCTTCTGACCCTAGTACTAGTGCAATTTTATCATAAGAAACAGGATTAAAAGTACTAAGATAATTTTCCGCCTTTCCATCTAGCCCAATTACCCAAAAGCCACGCTTTTTTAAAATCTCGATTGATTGAACAAGGTTTACAACACGGATAAAAGGTATTAAATCAAAAGTCCCAGCAGCAGATTTTGTAAGGCTTGGTGTCTCGTGAGGAGAATTTTCTACTGTAGTCATTACTGCATCAACTGAAAAAGCTGCCGATGACCTAAAAATTCCTCCTACATTTTGTGGATCTAAAATTTGATCAAGAATGACTACTAACTGTTTTGCTTTATTAATATTAATAAAATTATCTAAACCTGGTTGCTTTAATGGCTCTGTTAAGACAGCAATGCCTTGGATTACAGCATCATGATTTTTTAAAATTGCTGCTAACTGTTTATTCTCTACCATCTCTGTCTTATTTACAAAAGTAGGCGGTACTAAGTGCTCGCTTGATTTCGTTACCAAAATCTTTTTAATTAATCTATTTTGGTTGTTGAGCACTGCTAGACAATTATGCTTACCATATAACCAATAAGTATTTTTTTCCATAATCAATTAATCACTAAATTTGCTTTAGCGTTGCCATAAAAAGTAAGTTTTTTTTCTTTCTTATTGTAAACTATTTTGAAACCATTAGCACTTAATTGCTCATCTTTAGATTTTACTGATACTGGCCTGTTGCTAGTAACGATTCCCTTATCATATTCAATCAAAATTGAAGCAGCACTTACTGTATCACCATCTGGCATGCCAATCTTAACTTTTTTTTCTAAAAATATCTGTTTTTTATCCATTAAAGCAAAACCTTTCTCTGCGTATATTTCTGTTTCCTTATTACCATAAATAAATATCCTTAAGTATACATCCTGCATTATAATTTTATTTTGGTTGTAATTAGTCCGATGAGCCTTTATAAAAAAGGGCTGTCCTTGGTTATCGACACCAAATATTTCTGATTTTATAATTAAGCTTTCCCCTTGTTTAGAGGGGTACAGTAAATCTTTTTGGCTTATGGCAGCCTTAAAATCATTTTTATCGGTGTTATTATGCATAAAAAATAGTGCAATAACTATCGCAATAGAGATTAGCACTAGTAAATTCTTTAAGCTTGAAATCACGCTCTTTTTAAAAAGAGACATAAAAAATCTGTATAATAAAAATTTTTTGGATTATATATTATACTAATTTCAATTGCAAAATTAGAGCTATGAGCGATATAGTTTGTCCACATTGCAAAGCATTGGTTTTGTTGAGTTATAAATGTTCTAACTGCACTAAAGTATTACCAATTATTGAAACCAACCCCTTTTCGTTACTCGGTCTTTCTACTGTATTCAGCCTTACCAAAGCAACTATTCAAGAAGCTTTAATAAAAAAGCTTCTAATTTACCACCCTAATAAATTTGCTCTAGCAGACTCTTTGACTAAAAAAATAATCACAGAAAATTCTGCTTTATTAAACAAAGCTGCAAGAATATTAAAAGATGAAGTAAAAAGAGCAGAAAATTTATTATTAATTCAAGGATTTGACTTAAATAACAAGCAGGATCTAATCCACCAACAAGTGTTATTGGATTCTTTAGAAATCCAGAAACAAATAGAAGAAGCCAACACTGAGAGTATATGTGAAGCACTACTAGACTGTATTCTAAAACAATTAGAATATAACTATCAAGAAATAGCAGCGGCTTTTTATAAAACTGATTTGCATCAGGCTTACAAATTAGTTGTAAAAAGAAATTTTTTACTAAGAGCTAAATGTAATATAGAAAATAAATTAGAAAAATTATATGAAGTTATATAACATCACAGAGCCAAGTAAAGCAATTCCTGCAATAGGCATTGACTTAGGGACCACTAATTCGTTAATTGCAGTTAAAAAAGAAAAAGCATGCGTCATTACAGACGAACATGAGGATAAAATTTTACCGTCGGTTGTTCTTTATAAGGACAACAGTGTTATAGTAGGAAAAGGAGCAGTGGGATTAGAGAGTTCCATTTCTTCTGTGAAACGCCTTGTTGGAAAAGGAGTTGAGGATATCAAAACAAAAGATATTGTAACAAAAATACATTATAACTCTGACCGTAACAATATCTTACTTGATATAAATGGCAAGCCCGTTTCCGTGGTAGAAGTTTCTGCAGAAATTCTAAAAGCTTTAAAACAAAGGGCAGAGAAAGTTTTGCATCAGGTAGTTACTAAAGTAGTTATAACCGTTCCTGCATATTTTGATGATGCTAGTAGGAATGCAACAAGAGCAGCAGCTCAACTCGCAGAACTTGAAGTTTTACGCTTAATCAACGAACCAACTGCTGCTGCGCTTGCTTATGGCTTAGATAAAAAGTGCCATGGTATATTTTTAGTATATGACTTAGGAGGTGGAACTTTTGATATTTCAATTGTCACCAAAAAAGAGGGAGTAATGCAAGTCATAGCAACTGCAGGTGATGTCAGCCTAGGCGGAGACGACTTTGATTTAATTTTATTTAAGCTTATTAAAGAAAAATATCAGTTAACTGATCAGCTAAACCATCAGATCTTAATAGAAATTAAAGCAATCAGAGAAAACCTAACAGTACAACCAGCATGGAACGGGTTATTTTTAAAGCAGCATATCCATATTACTCGAAAAGAATTTGAACAAGCAATAGATCCTCTTTTAAGAAAGACAGTGAAATTGATGCAGAGAGCGCTTAAGGATGCCGAACTCCGACAAGAGGAAATAGCCGACATAGTCTTAGTTGGAGGAGCAACAAGGACTCCTGCGGTCAAAAAGATTATTAAAGATTTTTTTAATAAAGAACCACTAGACGAAATTAATCCCGATGAGATAGTTGCTCTTGGTGCAGCAGAGCACGCTCATTCACTGCTTAACGGAAATGAAGACGATTCTCTATTATTAGATGTTACTCCTTTAACACTTAGTATAGAATTAATGGGTGAAGTTGTGGAACGTATAATCCCAAGAAATACACCTATTCCGATTTCAATTACTAAGACTTTTACCAATTATAGTGCAGAACAAACTGTGATGAAACTAAATATATTGCAAGGAGAAGGAGAAACAGTGGCTTCTTGCAGATCTCTCGGAACCCTTGAACTAAAAGGTATTCCAAAAATCCCAGCTGGCGAGGCTCGGATCGAAATAACTTTCATTATTGATGCAAATGGTGTATTAACTGTTATAGCTTGTGAAAAAACTCAAAATATCCATCAAGAAATCACTTTAAATCCAACTTACGGCTTAAGTGAAGAAACGGTGCTAAAGTTATTAAAATTAAGTAGTTAAAATGAGTATTAAACTCCTTTCGGAAAAAGCCATTAATCGTATTGCTGCTGGCGAAGTTATTGAGAGACCGGTTTCTGTTGTTAAGGAACTAATCGAAAACGCTATTGATGCAGGCGCTACAGCAATTGATATAATATTCGCAAGAGGTGGAAGAACACTAATTTCTATTGCTGATAACGGCTGCGGTATTCTCAAAGAAGAGCTAAAACTTGCTTTACAGCGTTATGCCACTTCAAAAATTCAGGAAGATAATTTAGATAAAATAGAATTTTTCGGCTTTAGAGGCGAAGCATTGCCTTCAATCGCAGTAGTTGGTTTAATGACAATTATAAGCCGTACTCCTTCAAGTGATATAGCCTGGAAAGTTGAGTCCTTAAACAAAAATTATGATGAAATAAGTTTAAGTATTGCAAAACGGAATATAGGCACAACTGTTGAATTAAGAGATATATTTTGTTTTACGCCTAATCGTATAAAATTTTTAAAGTCAGAAACAGCTGAAAATGCAGCGTGCCTTGATTTAGTTAAAAGGTTTGCACTTTGTTTCCCCAAAATTCAATTTCAATTAACTATTGATGATAAAGTAGTTTTGACTTCAAATTCCTTAAGAGCAGATCTAAATCTCAATAATCTTTTAGGAGAAGATTTCTGTGAAAATATTATAAACTTTCACTACAAAAATTCAGATATAACTTTAAGCGGTTATATAGGCCTGCCAACGTTCAATCATACGACTTCAGTGCGTCAATATTATTTTGTTAACAATCGAGTAGTAAAGGACAAGCTACTAACTACTGCTGTAAAGATTGCCTATGCAGATCTAATACCACATGGCAGGTACCCAGCCATAGTGCTGTTTGTTGACTGCTCTCCTCATCATGTTGATGTAAACGTTCACCCGACTAAATCTGAAGTGAGGTTCGCTGATGAGCAATTAATTAAGAAACTCATTATTGATGCAATTCGCTCTAACATTAATGCCAATAGAGGTAAGCAGGCTACTAATATCTTTAGCGATCAAGTAATTAGAATTATCGAAAAAAATCAACATGCGCAATTTAGCAAACCTTTTTTAAGCAAAATCCTGAAAAGAGCTCCGCTTAAAGATAAACAACCGCCTATCGGCTTTAAATATTTTGAACAACCTCCTATAGTAACGTCAGAGGATATAATCAAGCCTCAAATGGAAAAATTGGTAAAATCTCAAGAAGAAGATAGAACGCTAGAAGAGGATATCGAAGAAGACGCTACTAGTTTCTTAGGTTACGCAATTACGCAAATCGACAACACTTATATCGTCTCCTTAACTCAAAATAATGAGGTTATAATCACTGACCAGCATGCTGCGCATGAGAGAATTGTTTTAGAAGAAATGAAAAAGCAAATTATAGAGCATAATATCAAAGTACAGAATTTATTAGTACCAGAGATATTAAGTTATGATAAGGTTTTAGTTGAGCTATTAATTTTTAAAAAAGACGAGCTTAAAAATTTTGGTATTACAGTCGAAAGACATGGAATAAATCAAATTTCGGTGCTTACAATTCCTGCATTAATGCAAGACTTAAATTTAAAAGACTTATTTGATGTTATCCTAAAAGATATACAGGAATTAAACGAGATAAATAATATTAATTTATCCATTAACCATGTTTATGGAAATATGGCCTGTAAAAATAGTATTAAAGCCAATAGAAAGCTTTCTATCGAAGAAATGAACGCACTTTTAAGAAAAATGGAAAAAACCCCTTTTATTGAGCAATGTAATCATGGTCGCCCAACTTATATCAAAATTAGTGCTCAAGATTTAAGTAAATTTTTTGAACGTCGTTAACGAACAGTCAAAAGCTTATTAACCACTTTAAGCTCTTATGTACCACGAGGGTATAGCATCCTTAAAACCTAAGTTTTGGATAAGAACAGTTAAAGAAAGTGGTATTTAGAGATCTGAATAAGGTACTATATGTTTATTTTTG
>JALDTH010000110.1 GCA_030073355.1 Candidatus Midichloria sp.
AAGGATGGTTAATCAAGCATTCTATAAAAGATGATAGTAAAAAATAACTAGAAAACCAAGTTTAAGTATATATAGCTATCTTCAGTCATACCAAGAGGAATTTTCTAATTAACTATCTTACAACAGATTTATTGAGTAAAGGAGGAGTTTTATTAGAGTGGTATGTTACAAAAGCTAAGAGTATAGGAATTTCATATATAGATTCTACATCAATTATTGTATGTTATCCTAAGAGAATATCAAGAAACAAAGTATTTCAAGGAATGGCTAGGTAAAATACTCAAAGTTGGTCTATGCTTT
>JALDTH010000111.1 GCA_030073355.1 Candidatus Midichloria sp.
AGATGGTAATGTTGATAATAGAGTAGTTGTACCAAATATAACTAAACGCTTAACTGGACTGATTTTTGTTAGTTACTGGTATTAAGAGATGAAATCAGTTAATTTGTATGTCTGAAAAGTATTATTACGTAAGCGTCCTATCATGAAACAGTGTTTGATATCATGAAAAATCACTAGAACATACTAGACATAGATCTATACCTAACGTTTTTGTATACTTTATCTCTAATTGCTTATTGACTCAAATCAGCTAAACCTTCTGTTAAATTCTCTACTTAAACAGAATTGAGGTT
>JALDTH010000112.1 GCA_030073355.1 Candidatus Midichloria sp.
AAAATAAACTTGTGTTATTGTTTTGAAGTTGTTATAAAGGCCAGGCCAGGTTTGATCCCGTAGCTCAGGCCGGTAGAGCAACTGACTTTTAATCAGTAGGTCACGCGTTCGAATCGCGTCGGGATCGCCACATCTCTGTGCATCTCTATACATAAAATGGAAAGACTCAAATTAGCAGTGTGGTTATTTTTGGCGTCCTTATCTTTTATAGGAGGGGCTTTCGTTTTAAAAGAAAGGACAATTATTTGACTGAGCTTGGGTGCTAAAAAGGTTCTATTGGAATTTACCTAGTC
>JALDTH010000113.1 GCA_030073355.1 Candidatus Midichloria sp.
TCAAATTTTGGATTAAGGAGAGAATTTAACAGAAGGTTTAGCTGATTTGAGTCAATAAGCAATTAGAGATAAAGTATGCAAAAACGTTAGGTATAGATCTATGTCTAGTATGTTCTAGTGATTTTTCATGATATCAAACACTGTTTCATGATAGGACGCTTACGTAATAATACTTTTCAGACATACAAATTAACTGATTTCATCTCTTAATACCAGTAACTAACAAAAATCAGTCCAGTTAAGCGTTTAGTTATATTTGGTACAACTACTCTATTATCAACATTACCATCT
>JALDTH010000114.1 GCA_030073355.1 Candidatus Midichloria sp.
CTCCTGCGTGCATACGACACGCCGCAGTAGTCGCGTGCGGACGCGCGCTTGCCGGGGAGGTGAAAAATTTTGGTAATGCAGCGGAACGTACTCCTCGGTCGTCAACGAGGACTTCAAAGCGCCGCACGTTTCTGCGTTATCGCTTCTCGGCCTTTTGGCTAAGATCAAAGTGTAGGGGGACAAAATTAATTACCTGTGTTATATCGAATTCTGTATTGAGTTTTGGCATTTGGCCCATAGCGGGGCCGGATCTTAGGTCAGATTGCAGTGCATTTCGCGCTGTCCTTTTTC
>JALDTH010000115.1 GCA_030073355.1 Candidatus Midichloria sp.
AGATGGTAATGTTGATAATAGAGTAGTTGTACCAAATATAACTAAACGCTTAACTGGACTGATTTTTGTTAGTTACTGGTATTAAGAGATGAAATCAGTTAATTTGTATGTCTGAAAAGTATTATTACGTAAGCGTCCTATCATGAAACAGTGTTTGATATCATGAAAAATCACTAGAACATACTAGACATAGATCTATACCTAACGTTTTTGTATACTTTATCTCTAATTGCTTATTGACTCAAATCAGCTAAACCTTCTGTTAAATTCTCTCCTTAAACAGAATTGAG
>JALDTH010000116.1 GCA_030073355.1 Candidatus Midichloria sp.
CTCAATTCTGTTTAAGGAGAGAATTTAACAGAAGGTTTAGCTGATTTGAGTCAATAAGCAATTAGAGATAAAGTATGCAAAAACGTTAGGTATAGATCTATGTCTAGTATGTTCTAGCGATTTTTCATGATATCAAACACTGTTTCATGATAGGACGCTTACGTAATAATACTTTTCAGACATACAAATTAACTGATTTCATCTCTTAATACCAGTAACTAACAAAAATCAGTCCAGTTAAGCGTTTAGTTATATTTGGTACAACTACTCTATTATCAACATTACCATCT
>JALDTH010000117.1 GCA_030073355.1 Candidatus Midichloria sp.
AGTTATAATTTTAGTACTTCTTACCATTTTATATCATATTGCTTATAAGCAGCTTTTATTGTGTTAAGCATTAAGCACGAAACCGTCATAGGGCCAACTCCGCCTGGTACTGGAGTCAGGAACCCAGCAACTTTTCTTACACTCTCAAAGTCAACATCACCATATAATTTATCATTTACTTTAACAATACCAACATCAATTACACAAGCTCCCTTTTTAATCCAATCGCCTTTAATAAAAGAGGGCGAACCAACTGCTGAGATCAATATATCTGCAGTTCTACATTCGTC
>JALDTH010000118.1 GCA_030073355.1 Candidatus Midichloria sp.
AGATGGTAATGTTGATAATAGAGTAGTTGTACCAAATATAACTAAACGCTTAACTGGACTGATTTTTGTTAGTTACTGGTATTAAGAGATGAAATCAGTTAATTTGTATGTCTGAAAAGTATTATTACGTAAGCGTCCTATCATGAAACAGTGTTTGATATCATGAAAAATCACTAGAACATACTAGACATAGATCTATACCTAACGTTTTTGCATACTTTATCTCTAATTGCTTATTGACTCAAATCAGCTAAACCTTCTGTTAAATTCTCTCCTTAA
>JALDTH010000119.1 GCA_030073355.1 Candidatus Midichloria sp.
ATAAACTAGAGTATTACTAATTTACCTCAGTTTGACGTAAGGAGTAGGCCCGTGAGCCTATTTTTCCATGAGATATATTGGGTTTGAAGACATAAGCCAAGAGCCCTGAGAAAGAGGTCTGCCAAGAAATTGTTTGGCGAGCGATGCCGTGGCGCTGGATTTGGCAAATCTCTTTCAATTGTCCGATGGCTGTTTCAATCAATCCACGCCCTGCAAGAAGCAGTTGTTTAAAAGCCGCAAGCGGGTTTTGTTTTTCATGTTTTTCTTAAGCCGTG
>JALDTH010000011.1 GCA_030073355.1 Candidatus Midichloria sp.
AATAAACATATAGTACCTTATTCAGATCTCTAAATACCCCTTTCTTTAACTGTTCTTATCCAAAACTCAGGTTTTAATCAATATACTGTTCTCCTTGATTATAGTGGAAAGTTTTCGTTGGATTAGATACAAAATGATTCCAGTTGTTTTTTATCTACCGGATTACCTTTATAGATTTCTTCAATTGAACTCTTAGCTAGAATAGTAGTATTGATATACGCTATTAACTGACTGCTGAAATCGCAGTAGCTCCGAACGTTACTTTACTAATAAATATGACTAGCTGCTTTTTCTGCACCAGATTTTACAGCTTCCGTAACACTTTTCATTATCTTAGTAGATCCTCACCTAGTATATTGTATATGCTGCAACTGTTGCTGTTACTCCACCCACTGCAGTTGAGATATACAGCACAGTTTTTGTTGAAGGGTAATATCCATGTAAAGAACTTAAAATCCCTCTTTTTTAGATGTTTATGCTGTCATTTTAACCTCCTATTTTGTTATTAATTATTACTCTGTAGTGCCTATATCAGCAATACTACTTGAACCATGATCTAGTTCAATCGATGCTTCCGCAGCTGTGGAATTATCCCTCAATTCATCTCGATTATGCTCAGCTAAATTTTGTATAATAGCTTTTTGCGTAATTTCTTCCTCTGAAAGTGATCCCCAAAAAGCGTCTAATTTCATGTAAATTGTCGTTTGTAACTTATTTTCTAACTCTTGCAATCGATTAAGCAGACTTGCATTTTCATCTGGTTTTTCGATATTTTTTAAGCTAGGAAGAAGAAGATGAGCAGTTTTATTTAAGTATTTATTGCAGGTTTCATATACTCTCTATAGGCTGCTATATCTTTTCCTTTTACATAAACTTAATATAAGAGACAAGTGGCAGTAGTTGTACCAACACTATTAGCTACTGCTTGTTTGATTCCGAGCTGGCTCATTGCTAAGCCAATGGACCCGAGCGCATAAAAAATATTCTTGGATGCCGATTATAATGACTCTGCCAATACAAATTGGCAGATGCTCAAATTTGTCGTAAATTGCTTGGCAAATACTTTTGAAAAAAATCCTGATTTTCCACTTCATTTGTGGTAGAGACTATTTGCTCTTGTTGAGCTATAATACCTCACTACTTTTAATTTGGCGCTTTTAAGTTATACTTAACGCCTTTTCATAAACATAGTAATTTCAATAGGATAAAAATAATTGTTAGTATTTTATCGTTACTTTACCAAATGCAATTCTTGTTAGTATTTTGATAATAAAATGGTAAGCTATTGAGTTACTTGGAGTTTTAGTGCGTATAGGTGCAATATAACTGCTGATATTTGCGTATTATTTGTTATAGTATTAGAGAGTATGTTAATAAAAACTTAAAATAAGTTTAAAAAAATACAAATTTCAATGAATTTGGTTGCTAAATCACTTTACTGTTGGATTGATAGAATATAGTATTCGGGGGGTAGCGGGATAATTGTGTTTTGTATTTCGTTCTCCTATATTAGTGGGCTTTTGGGCTACGATCTTGAGATGTTTGGTGTTATTGCGAGTTTCATCTTACACTTAAGGCAGCCTTTTTTATACACCACAATGTAGCGCTTACTACAAAACCGTACTAGCCGGTCTAAAAGCTGTTGTTGAGTTTTATATTCCTCTTACTCCATCTATATAACCAAATAGGCCGGCTCCTTCTCCTGAAATTTTTTGTACTGTATTTTGCTGTTCCTGAGTAATTAACCGAAAAACCCCTTTATATACTCACCAGATTTTTGTTGCAAAAAAGTATCATTTGAGATAAAGGTTTAATAAAAATCCTTTGATATAATTAAGTATAGTGAGTTTAAGAGAAGTATTAGATAAACCTATAGTGCTTACAGGAATTATGGGGAGTGGTAAGAGTACAGTGGGAAAAAGGCTTGCAAAAAGATTAAATTTGCAATTTTATGATAGCGATAAAGTGATAGAGGAACGCGAGGGCTTATCTGTTGTTGATATCCACGACTTTAAAGGAGCTGAATATTTTCAAAAGCAAGAAAAGAAGGTCATAACTGAAATTTTAGGTTACGGACAATTAGTTCTATCTACTGGAGGAGGTAGCTTTGCTAATCCAGAAGTACGCGAGCTTATCAAATCTAAAGCTATAACTATATGGCTCTCTGCAAATCTAGATATCTTGTACGATAGGGTCAGTCGTCGCAATACGAGACCAGAGTTAAATTCTGGAGATAAAAAAGCGATATTGCAAAAAATGATCGATGACAGTAAAGATCTGGCTGCTCAAGCTGACATGATTGTTGAGAGTATAGAGCAAGACTCACATTATATAGTTGATATAATTATATCTAGGCTGAAGAAACATTATAACGTTTTATATTAAATGGCTGCAAATGTAATAAAAAAAGACTTTACTGCAGAAGTAGATAAAGTTTTAAAGCTAGTTATACACTCAATATATACAAACAATGATATCTTTTTGCGGGAGCTAATATCGAATGCTTCAGATGCATGCGATCAGGTATGAGGCGTTGCATAATAGTAATATATCGAGCAATCAAGAGCTGAAAATTACTGTTATCCTTGGTAAGAAGAATGGTATGTTGAGCATTAAAGACAACGGAATTGGAATTAACATAGATGATTTAGTAAATAATCTTGGTATAATCGCTAATTCCGGTACGCAGAAGTTTTTAGAGCAAAATATCGCAAATAAAAAGAACTTGGAGTTAATAGGCCAATTTGGAGTGGGTTTTTATTCTGCTTTTATGGTTGCTGACCTATAGTTACTGTTTATTCACGTAAAACTGACAGTGAGCAAACCTTTGTTTGGCAATCTACAGGAGAAAATGGATATACAGTGGCAGTAGCGCCTCAGGAGAAAGAATTAGACACCTCAGGTACAGTTATTGAATTAAAGTTAACTCCTGAGAGTTTAGAGCTCTTAGAAAAGTATAGAATACAGCATATAATCAAAACTTATTCAGATCATATAGCCAGAACTGATTGATGATGGTGCTGCTACAATAGTTAATTCTTCAGCGGCTTTATGGTTAAAACCACAGCGGCCGCAATAAGTAAAGAGCAGTATGAAGAATTTTATCACTATATTAGTCATATGCCAGATAAACAGTGGCTTGTTCTACATAATAAAGTAGAAGGAAATTTAACTTACACTAATCTTCTATTTGTTCCAACAAATAAACCTTTTGATCTTTTTAGGCCTCGAGCGAGATCAAGGGTAAAATTGTATATAAAAAGAGTTTTTATTACGGATGAAGGAATAAATCTTATCCCTCCTTATTTAAGGTTCTTATGCGGTATAATTGATTCAGAGGATTTGCCTTTGAATATCAGCCGCAGCCGAGAAACTCTACAAAATAACCTTACTGTCTCTAAAATTAGAAAATCTATCACTAAAAAAGTATTAACTACTCTGCAAAAGAAAATTGATGAAGATAGGGAAGAGTATGAAAAATTTTGGGCTAATTTTTTGGTGAGGTATTAAAAGAAGGCTTATGTAAAGGTGCGTTTGAAGAGAAAGAGCTATTATTAGATATATGTAGGTTTCATACATTACGATCCAAAGAGAAAACAATTAGTATTGCAGATTATTTGGTTAATATGGTAGAGGGTCAAGAGGAGATCTATTATATTATAGGCAATAATATAGAGACCTTAGCTAACCATCCACAGTTGCAAGGTTTTAAAGAACGAAATATAGATGTAATCTTACTTACAGATCATGTCGCATGTCGACGATTTTTGGGTAAGTGTTGCTAACCAGTATAAAAACCATGCTCTGAAGTCTGTAATTAGCTCAGATATCGACTTAAATAAAATCCAACATATTAATAAAGAACCAGAAAATGTCGCAGGAAGTGATATTAGTGATCAAAAGATTATTAATTACATTAAAGGAGTGCTGCAAGATAAGATAAAAGATGTAAGAACATCCACTAAGTTAACAGATAACCCAGTGTGTTTAGTGATTCCAGAGGGAGCGATGAATATTAGAATGGAAAAAATGTTAATCGAGCAGAAGCAGTTGAATAAGCGCTCATTAAAAATTGTGGAAATCAACACTCAGCACAATATTTTCAAGAAACTCTCTGCTTACATCGATTCGGAGCCTAATAAGGGGCACTTAAGTTAACAAAATTACTATTTAATCAAGCCTGTATTTTAGAAGGCGAAGTTTATAGATAACCCGTATGAATTTGTGAATACTTTAAATTCTTTTTTAGAGGCATCTTAAGGTTTAAAGCGACTTAGAGATTACCTATAAGAGGAAAAGAGAAATGAATTTCTCAGTTCTTAAGAAGTAGAGCTGATATGGATACTATAAAATTAAAAGAACATTATAAAGCTCTCAAAACATCTTGGATTGAAACAAGGATTAGCTCTATGCAGGTTATTAGTAGTGAAGACAGTATATATCTTCTGGAATTCGCCGAGAAACAAGGTTTAGAAGGTGAAATTGCAAGGCTTAAGCTGCGAGAGAAAGTAACTTATTGTTGCAGGTATAACTTGTGCTATGAAAGCAATTGAAGCTGAGCTTAAGGCGTATTTTGAAGGCACCTTAAAAAATTTTGAAACCCCTCTCTATATTTCAGGCAGCCAATTTTAGAAGAAAGTCTGGGAAGAGCACCATATGGGCAAACACGAACTTATGCAGCGGCAGGCTGAAGCTATTGGAAAAAAATCTGCATACTGTGCTGTTGCAAATGCTAATAGGGCAAATCAAATAGCAATTGTGATTCCTTGCCATCGTATTCAATGGTAAGCTTTTGGTGGATATAGTGGAGGGGAGTCCAGTAAGCAATGGCTGCTTGAGCATGAAAGGAGGTATATCTCTAGCAAATAGTTTAACGCACATATGAAGTTAAGCAATATAAAAGAGTGTACCCTATTTGTATTTAAGGCACTGGAAGGTGCAAGCCACCCCATAACTTTGTAGTCGCCTAGAGCCCATTTAGGAAACCTTGTTGTAGGTTTTTCAATTTCTCATTTATTGTAGAGATATATGCCTTGACTAGCTCAGTCGTTTATTTGCTGCATACTCTGACTCCGTTAACCTGCAAAGTCGTCACTATAAAGATTTCTATTACAATATGTGCCTAATGCAAACTTTGTAGCGCCTAAACCATTTTCCAGGTTTCTTATTTGTCTAAGTCAATTTTTCTAGAGGTATACTTTTGGAGTTACTCACTCAATATACCAGGCGTTTTGGATATTAGCTATATGATATTGGAAGAAACAACGATACAGTCATACCGAATATCGAGATTTTTGTGTGCTCTAGAAAAATAGCCTATCAATGCTTTAAAGCATTGATAGGCTATGAGTTTAGGTTGAACTATTTATTACCCTCTTTATTAACAAGCAAAGTATAGTCCTTATTTAAGCCCCTAACTGCAAGTATCCAACAGATCATTAAGAATAAGAATATTTTGGTAAGTATTGGAGTAATGATTGAAAATGTTGCCATAGGGGAAAGCATAAATATAAAAGATTGGATTATAGCTCCACCAGATTTAGCTAGCCTTCCTCCAATAACATCGACCGCTGCCTTACCTTTGCTTTTTAATTCATCATCTAATGGAATAAATGCCATTTCTTTTGTTGCATCAAACATAGTATATTTTGTCGCTTTACTTAATACATTTTGTAGCGCACCCAAGAATACTGCAATGACTATTGGACTCATTTTTATGAAATCTTCCATCCATGGCGCTAATTCTTTTTCAAAAATAACGAATGCAAAGAAACCTCCACCAGTTATTAAGATCATTAAAGGAGTAATAATTGCAGCGGTAAACCAGCGTACATTTTTTAAGATATTACTACCAAGGATCATAAATAGTATAGTGACAATTCCTGTCCACTGAATAAATTCTCCCATAAAGTGAGCATATTCGTTTTGGGTTGGATAAAGCTCACGAATTTTTGCTTTCCAAGGTCCTTCTACTAAGTTAATAGTTGTTCCGTAGCAAAGTACTAATAACACTATGAAACCAAGGTACCTAGAATGGAGTATCAACTTAATACTCTCTGAAACGGATAATTTTAGTTTTTTCTTTCCTTCGCCAGCTTTAGGAGCATAGTATCTTGGATCAGTTAAAACATATACATTCATCCATCTATATATCGCCATTACTAAAAGGCCAGAGATAATCAGAGCAGCCATCGAAAATACGATAAGATCATTATCATTTCCAGCCTCTGTGGACATTCTGGAAAATTGGATTACGGCATTACCCGCAAAAATTAGACCAACATTTCCGATTAAGCCAAACATAGAATAAAACCGTTTTGCCTCTTCGGTTTTTGTAATACGGTTGGCAAATTGCCAAAACATTAAGTTAATCATTGCAGCTCCCCAGAGCTCAGCAAAGATATAAAATAAAGCAAACGACCATTTCCCAGCTAGCAGAATTAACCACTTCAGGTTTGGTAATTGGTGTGCTAAATTTTTAATCGTTTCAGGATCTGGATGAATAACATCACGATAAGGATAAAGTATAATAGCAAAGATAGCAAAAAATACTATAAAGAAGGAAGTTACAGCGTAGAACAATTTTTCATAGTCCATTACGTTGCTTAACTTCATATAAATTATAGTGAAAAGTATAGCTGACGGTAGAACGCACCACAACTTAACAAAACTTATAACTTCAGCTCCTAAGTTTGGTATAACTAAACTGTCTTTCAGGGGTCTCAATGTACTGAAATTAAACAATATAAAAAACATCATTAATGTCATCGGGATAAATTTTTTCGCCTCTGACATTTTTATAGGACAAAGCATTTGCCAGAGCCGTAGCAATATACTTTCTTCTTTTTTATTTTGATTCATAATTCTCTCACACAGTTAAAAAATTGTGCGAATTATACTGCAATTACAAAATATGTCACGATATTTTATAGTAATAAAGGACGATAGTTTAATAAATTAAATTTAGTTATTACTATTTTATTATATGTACTGCGATTTCTGGGAATTTGTTTAATTCCTTTTTTATAATTTTTTTTACGAAACTAATAACTTGTTTTTCTATATCAGAGCTAATCTCGTTATTAATAGGAAGATTAGCTATTTCTTCCTCTATAGTTTTTATTAACTCTCTATCATCAATTTTGTCTAATAGCCCAGTGGCTGAAACTTGGACTTCTAATATCTCAGATCTTTTTCCTTTTGCTAAAAGATTAAGAGTGATGAATACTGTTCCATTATCTCTTATTTTACGACGAGATTTAATTACTGGGCTGGCTTCATCTAGAATGCTTTCTCCATCTATTAGCATATAGCCTGCTTCAACTCGTCCGACCTTTTCAGGTCCCTCTTCGTTTAGTTTTAATACCTCTCCATTAGTAATCTCTATTGAATATTTGCATCCATGATGCTTAGCTAACTTAGCGTGAGTATGGATGTGAACTGCTTCTCCGTGCACTGGGATTGCTATTTTGGGCTTTAAATACTTGTACATCATAGCGACTTCTTCCTGACCAGGATGACCGGAAACATGCACAAAATGATCTCTTTCAGTTAAAACTTCTACCCCCATTTTGCAAAATTTATTAAATAAATCAAAAATTTTTCTATCATTGCCAGGAATTATTTTGGAAGAAAAAATAATAGTATCGCCAGGAATTAACTTTAGAAATTGATGAGAATTATTAGCGAGCTTACTAACAGCCGCTAGAGGCTCTCCTTGGCAACCAGTTGAGATAATGAGTATTTCTTCTCTACTTAAGCCTTGGATTCCTTTTTCATCCAAGAATTCATCTATATCATTTAAATAGCCACAATCTCTTGCAGCTCTATACATACGCCATAAGGAACGGCCTGTTAGAGCAACCCTTCTTTTAGCTTTTTTAGCAGCCTTTGCGATAGAATAAAGCCTGGCTGCATTAGAGGCAAAAGTTGTGACTACTACCATACCCTTTTTACAATCGCTAATTAAAGTGGTGAGGCTTTTTTCTAAATCACCCTCCGAGCCAGATCTGCCTTTATTAAAAATATTGGTAGAATCACCAATCATAGCTAAAACTCCTTCTTTGCCAAGTTCTTTTAAGCGTTTTTCATCAGTTAATTCGCCCAAAGTAGGGTTGTCATCAATTTTCCAATCTCCGGTATGGAAAATGTTACCGACTTCTGTTCGAATCATAATCCCATTATTTTCTAATATAGAATGGGTAATATTGATAAGCTCTATATTGAAGGGGCCTATATCAATCTTGCTATTATTTTTAAGTATATGAATTGGAGCTTTACCACTTAGTCCATACTCATTTAGTTTGGCTTTTAAAATAGTGGCAGTGAAATTATTAGTATAAATTGGAGCCCGGATTTCGGACCATAGGTATGGCACTCCTCCTATATGATCCTCATGTGCATGAGTTAGAAGTATACCAACTATATCTTTGCGTTTCTCTATAAGGAAATTAATATTTGGTACTATAATTTCGACTCCAGGAAAATGGTTGTCTGCAAATCCTATGCCCATGTCAACTATGAGCCAGTTGCCTTTATAATGGTATAAGTTGAGGTTCATTCCTATTCCCCCAGAGCCGCCTAGAGGAAGAAAAAGCAGTTCCTTTTTTAATTCCTTAAAATTCATTTATTTGATGATCAATCTTGTTTTAATAATACGTGTTTTAGGGCATTAAAGTTTTCTAAAACTCTACCTGCGCCAGTTGCAACACAACTAAGTGGGTCGTCAGAGATAAATGTTGCAAGGCCAGTTGCATTCTGTATTACACTATCTAAGCCGGTAAGAAGAGCGCCGCCACCTGTCAACATAATACCTCGGGTTACTATATCAGAGGCCAATTCAGGAGGAGCAGATTCAAGGAGTAACTTTACCGCTGCAATAATTTGGTTAATTGGTTCAGCTAAACTTTCGGCAATTTTGTCTTCTGTTAGAACTATTTCTTTAGGCACCCCGTTTAAAAGATCACGGCCCTTTATCTTCATGCTACGCGGCTCGCCTTCTGGATAATGCGCAGAGCCAATTTCTTTTTTAATGCGTTCTGCAGTTGATTCTCCGATAAGCAAATTATGATATCTTCTAATATAATTTACAATAGCTTCATCCATAGCATCGCCTCCGACTCTAACTGACCTCGCAGTTACTACTCCACCTAGTGAAACTATGCCTACTTCAGTTGTACCGCCACCTATATCTACAACCATTGAGCCAGTTGGTTCGGTAACTGGTAGATTAGAACCAATTGCCGCTGCCATCGGCTCTTCTATTAAATATACTTCTCTAGCTCCTGCTCCTTCCACTGCATCGTATATAGCCCTTTTCTCAACAGCTGTTGCACCGTATGGAACGCAAACAATGACTAGAGGTCTTGCTAGAAAACTCTTTTTATTATGAACGCAACTAATAAAGTGCTTTATCATCTCTTCTGCTCCTTTAAAATCAGCGATCACTCCATCTTTTAAAGGTCTAATCGCTTGTATTTCAGAAGGAGTTCGGCCCAACATCATTTTTGCTTCATACCCAAAGGCGTAAGGGATCATGCTGCCTTTGTGGTTTAGCATAGCAACAACAGATGGTTCTTTGAGGATGATGCCCTTGCCTGGCACATATACTAAAGTGTTCGCTGTTCCAAGGTCTATGGCCATGTTGGAAGAAAATAGAGATAAAAGACTCGATAACATATATGCAATAATTAGATTTATACAATTTTCTAAGCTAAAAAACACTTTTTGGCAATTTATTTTTCCATTAGATAGAATTACCTCAACTCTAAGGCAATATTGATGATGTTATTTAAGACTAATTGTCCTCTTTTAGTGGTTGATATTCGGCCATTTTTTATCTTTAAGAGGCCTTCTGCAGCCATTTCATTAATTCTACTCTGAAGTGTTTCATCATTTTTAACTTCGTCAAAAATTATTCCATCAACTAGCCTAAGTCCCATAAGCAATTTTTCTTTTGTTTGATCATCAGTAGTTAGTAATTCTTTACTTTGATATGGGAATTGTTTTTTTGAGACTAACTCTATCCATTTTTCAGGCATATGCACGTTTACTGTTGCAAATTTCTCACCATTTATGGATATTCTTCCATGGGCCCCTGGACCAAATTCCTAAGTAATTGTTATATTGCCAATAAATTAGATTATGCTGACAATAGAATGGATCTCTTGCATAATTAGAAATTTCATACTGCTTAAAATTGTTTTTAGCTAGTATATTGTTGGTAATGCTATATAAATCAGCGGCTAATTCTTCTTGAGGAAGATGGAATTTTTTTAAAGTATAATCTTTAAAAAATTTTGTTCTCTTTTCAATAATTAATTGATAAAGAGAGATGTGATACTTAGCATATTCTAAAGCTGAATTGAGTTCTTCAGCCCAATTTTCTTCGGTATGCCAGGGCAGGGCATAGATCATATCGAATGAATAATTTTTGAAAGCTCTATCTGCATACTCAATAGCCTTCTTTACAGCTGATGCATTATGTTTTCTACCTAAAAATCTCAAGGACTTCTCTTCAAAACTTTGTACTCCGATGGATACTCTGTTAATCCCGGCACTTGCAAATTCAATAAATTTCATAGCTTCTAAAGAACCAGGATTAGCCTCGATTGTAATTTCAGTACAATTATCAATTACCCTAATAGAATTTATGTACTTTAAAATACTAGCAAACATTTTAGGAGAGGCTAAAGAGGGAGTGCCGCCGCCAAAAAATATACTTTTAATTTTTTTAGCTGCCTTATATAGAGATATTTCTTGTAAATAGCATTGTAGTATTATCTCCTCGTCTATTAATTCTCTGACATGACTGTTAAAGTCACAATATGGGCACTTTAACTCACAAAATGGCCAGTGTACGTATATTGATATTTCTATTATTAGACAAGTTATTCTATATAGAGAAGGAATTTCCACAACCGCATTTAGCTGAGATATTAGGGTTTTTCATTATGAATCCAGCGCCACCTAAATCTTCATGATAATCCAGTATGCTATTCATAAGAAGAGTTAATGATAATTCATCAATCACTACTAGACCATCGGCAAAAAACTTATCGGTTTTTGCAAGGTTGTTATCAAATTTATAATCATATTTAAAACCAGAACAGCCCCCTCCTAGAACTCTAATCCGAAACCGAGACTCAAGAGCTTCCGTGACTAGGAGCTCTTTTATTTTATGCTCTGCATTTTGAGTTATAGTAAAATTCTGATCTAGCATATAGGTACTTATTGTAAGGTGGTGCGGCTGAAAAGACTTGAACTTTCAATCCTCTCGGAACAACGACCTCAACGTTGCGTGTCTACCATTCCACCACAGCCGCATATAAATTTCACTAAAATAATTAGTTTATCACAATTTTTGCGCCAATTATTATAACAATAAACAATAATTTTGACAAGTTCATTATCGAGTAAGAGCTGTATTGATGATTTTAAAAGTACTAAATCCAAACCCGATCTTGCCAAATTAACCAATTTTGATGCTCTTTAATGAGATTATTTCTGGCAAGTTCTGCTGAATTTGCATTGTCAAAAATGGCAAAATAAGTTGGTCCACTTCCGGACATTCTTACTACTCTCACATTTTTCTGCTCTCTTAATGCGGCTTTTACCTCGATTAAGTCTTTATATATCTCTAGAGCTACCTCTTCTAGGTCATTTCTGCCCTTGAAAATCAGTTCATAGATATTCTCCCTACCAAGAGGAGGAGAGTATTTTTTTACTAGACAATAAATATCTTTTACTAGAATTTCATATCCGGGATTTATTAGAACTAAATCAAGCTTACGGCTTAACTCAAGCGGCTCACTTATTTTCTCTCCAATACCAGTAACAAACGCAGTTTTATCTTGTAAACAAAAAGGAACGTCTGCGCCAATACTAAGCGCTATTTCGCTTAAATCTTTTTTATTAATCTTAATATTCCAAAGCTTAACTAATAATTGAAGAATAGCACCTGCGTCTGCGGAACCGCCCCCTAGCCCTGCACCTATTGGAATACGTTTGTTTATAGTAATATTAGCGCCAAGTATAGTGTTGCTCGGGAAGGCTAACCTTTGTGATGAGTCTAAATTAACAAAGTCTTTTAACTTTTCTACCGCTTTTACTGCAATATTGGTTCCATTTACTACGGGACCAATAGTGTTACAAATTAACCCGTTACACTGTTGAACAGTCACTATATCATGCACTTTAAGCTTAGCGAAAAGGCTTTCTAACAAGTGATAGCCGTCCCCTCTTTGGCCAACTATATGCAAAAACAAGTTAATCTTTGCATGAGCTGACTTTTGCAGTATTTGCATTAAAAATTATTATTTTTAACTTTCGGAGGATTATAAGTATTCATTTGCTCGAAAAAGTCATCATTTGACTTAGAATATTTTAATTTATCTATTAAAAATTCTACTGCTTCTGTTGTGCCCATTGGATTTAAAATACGACGCAAGACCCACATTTTAGTTAATGTGACCTTATCTACAAGTAAATCTTCTTTTCTAGTCCCAGATTTAGAAATATCAATAGCAGGAAACACCCTTTTATCGGCGATTCTTCTATCCAAGACAATTTCAGAGTTACCAGTACCCTTGAATTCCTCAAATATAACTTCATCCATTCTAGAGCCAGTTTCAATTAATGCAGTTGCAATAATTGTTAATGAACCTCCTTCTTCTATATTACGCGCTGCTCCAAAAAATCTTTTCGGTCTTTGTAGTGCATTAGAATCAACACCACCACTTAAAACCTTACCGGAAGAGGGAGCAATGTTGTTATAAGCACGAGCTAATCTGGTTATGGAGTCAAGCAAGATCACTACGTCTTTTTTTGATTCAACTAACCTTTTAGCTTTTTCTATAACCATTTCTGCAAGCTGTACGTGTCTGTTAGAAGGCTCGTCAAATGTTGAGCTTACAACTTCACCACACACTGAGCGAGACATATCAGTTACTTCTTCTGGTCTTTCGTCAATCAGCAATACGAGCAAATAAATATCTGGATAGTTTATGGTAATTGAGTGTGCAATATTTTGCATTAGCATGGTTTTTCCAGTTCTAGGTGGTGCTACAACTAATGCTCTTTGGCCTCTTCCAATAGGAGCAACGATATCTATAATTCTTGCACTTAATTCTTTTAAGCCAGTTTCATTACTAATTTCTAAAACGATTCTTTTATTAGGGTAAAGTGGAACGAGATCGTCAAAGTGCATACGATGCCTACTTTTAATGGCTTCAGCACCATTAATCTGATTCACGTCAGTTAAAGCGAAGTAACGTTCCACTTTCTTAGGAGATCTAATCGGACCGATAATTGTATCGCCGGTCCTAAGTAAAAACCTTCTTATTTGATTAGGAGCAACATATATGTCATCAGGTCCAGGCACATAATTAGCTTCACTTGAACGCAAGAATCCATAGCCGTCTTGTAGTATTTCTAGCACACCTTCTCCAACTATAATTCCTCCTTTGTCCGCTAAGCATTTAAGTATAGCAAAAACTAAGTCATGTTTTTGAAAGTTGCTAGGATTATCAATTGCAAGTGATTCGGCAAGTTCCATCAATTCTTCTATGTTCTTACGCTTTAGGCTTTTGAGATGGAAAGCCATAGCGGGTATGATTGAGGATCTCTCTGCTTCATCTTTTTTGTCCGAATCTAAGTCAGATAAGGATTCTGAATCAGTTTCTTGCGTATAATCTTTATCAGATTTGATTGATTCTTGGCTAATTTCGACTTTCTCTTTTTTTCTTCTAAAATTTTTTCTAGGGAAATTACTACCTTTTGTAAGTTCATTTTGGGGTGGTGAAAGCTCAAAATCTGGGCCATGTTCTGGTGTACCGTGATTACTTTGAGCGATTATTTTATTTATACCTAGTTTCTTTGGTCGCTCTAAACTCATATTGTCTTTGCTCATTGAAAAGTTTATAAAGGAATTAATTTGTTTAGGGAAAATAAGTTTAACACTTACACAACTATGAATCCTGGTATTAAAATAGCAGCTAACCCATAACCTAGATGGGAAGAACTAAGCCTATACCTAAGAGTACGATCTAGATATAATATTTAATAATCGCAGTCAAATCATTTTTTATACATATAATTAATAAATTATACTTCTTGTTTTAGCAAGTCTCTTATAAAAGCAGGCAAGCCAGTTCTTCTATTTTTTTTTAAGCGCTCTGCTCGTAATATTGAAAGCAATTTATTAAAACTTTCATTTAGATTCTTATTAATTATAACATAATCATATTCATGCCAGTGACTTATTTCATCATTGGCTCTTTCTTGCCTGAAGGCTGCCACCCCTTCTTCATCATGATGGCGTAACTTAAGTCGTTTGTAAAGTTCTTGTTTAGAAGGAGGTAGTATAAATACACTGGTAACATCCTCCCTTGCAGTTGCAACAAGGCGTCTATGACCTTGCCAATCTATATTAAAGACTACGTCTTCTCCTACCTCTAAAAATTTCCCCACTGCATCCTTGGGAGTACCATAAAAATTACCAAAAATCTCAGCATATTCCATGAATGCATTATCATTTACCATCTGCTTAAATTGAGCTGTATCTACAAAATGATAATCTTTGCCATCAATTTCACCAGGACGTTTTTTTCTAGTGGTAACAGAAATCGAAGCTCTTAAATGCTGATCGTTTTCAATGAGTAATTTTGACAAAGTTGTTTTTCCTGCACCTGAGGGGGCCGAAATAACTAACATTAACCCTCTGCGTTTTATATTATCTGATGATCCGTGCATTACTAGTACTTGTTTTTATTTTGTGACCTTATACCAATAATTAATCTTTGTTTCAATTGTATTGACTATTAGTTTTTCGTGATGCCCTCCGTATAGCTTATTTAAATAGCTAAGCCTGTTGGTGATGTGATATTTATTTTAATCAACTTTTCATCAAAAATATCGATGCCTGCAAAAATTATATTATTCTCTTCTAAGAAATTACCCGTTTTTTTCATAGTAGCTGCTCTTTTGTAGTAAGCCCACATCTAGCAAAACTGCCTCTAAGAGCAGTGTTAATTCTGAAATCCCCTGGTTTTGGCAACCGTTGAAAAAATCCTATCAACTTGCCTGCTGAAAATATAACTCTTTTATCGCCGTTTTTCCTAACTGCAGGAATAAATTGCTGAACTACGATATGCTAGAATTTCTCTATAAGAATTCTTTATAGTAGCCTGGAGCCTGGAAATTTTTTTCATCTACATTTGTACAATATTTTACCGCCATGCTGATAAAGAGGTTTTAAGATAGCAAATTTATGTCGTTGGATAAAGTGTTCAATGATGTGAGAATCAGAGGAGATAATAAATTCTGATAAAAGAATTTTTGAATATTAAAGGGCTAAGCTTTTCTAGAAAATTTCTTATACTGCTTGGGTTGTTGAAAACTGGAGTATGGGTGCCCACCTTATCTAGTATAGGTTGAAGTGATATAATTCATATCAAAATGGGGGTCTTGGCAGATCATAATCAGCAAGACCTCAGCTAAATTTTTTTAGGACCGACCACATGGCTGGTTATTGATTCAGAATCTTTCTCTAAACGGGCAAAAAAACCTTTTGCAAATACCTTATTGTTTTCAATATAAAGGTCTTTTACTTGATAAAAGAATATTGAATATCCTCTATTTGTATTTCTATGGCAAGCAATAAGCTACTATCAGTTTCTGTGTTAAGGCTATCTAGGGGGTCGATCTAGAAAGCTATTACATTACGCATCGGTTTCATAGATTTTTGCTACTACTCTGTTTTGAAATAGAATCTTATTGCTTATAAAGCTATTATTTGTTATTGTGCCCTTACTATTATCTGCGGTAAAGAAAACTTCTTTAATATATGCCTAAGAAAGCTATAATATTGTTAAGTGGAGGGCTTGATTCTTCGACCGTTCTTGCAGTCGCTAAGTCGGAAGGATATGAGTGTTATTGCTTAAGCTTTAGATATGGCCAAAAGCATTTGTTTGAAATCGAGTCCGCAAAAAATTTAGCGAAGATTTATGATGCAGCAGTGCATAAAATTATTGATATAGATCTAACGGTGTTTGATGGCTCTTCGCTAACTAGCGCTCTTGAAGTGCCTAAACATACTGATTTAAACCATCTGCAAAATGGCCAGATTCCTTCTACATATGTTCATGGTAGAAACACAATTTTTCTTTCCTATGCTTTTGCTTATGCTGAGGTATTAAATATTTCTAATCTATTTATTGGCTGTAATGCAATTGATTATAGCAATTATCCAGATTGCAGACCTGAGTATATATCTACATACGAAAGGATGATTAACCTGGCTAAAGCTAGAATTCAGAGAGAAATTAAAATTTACGCTCCACTATTGCATCTTAGCAAATCTGAGATTATTATCCTAGGTAAAAGTTTGGGTGTGGATTATTCATTGACAACATCTTGCTATAATCCCTATGAAAGTGGGCAGCCATGCAGCCAGTGCGGTGCGTGTTTGTTAAGAATTGAGGGATTTACTAAGGCCGGCTTGTCGGATCCTCTGCATTATATTTAAGTAAATATATAAAAGTTTTAATCGGTTCATTAATATGTCTAGCGAAAGAATTCCAATTACGCCCAAGGGTTATCAGAGATTGTTAGAGGAGTTGACACATTTAAAGAGTATAGAACGGCCAGCGGTAATAGCTGCGATAGCTGAAGCAAGAGCGCATGGAGATTTATCAGAAAACGCTGAGTATAGTGCTGCAAGAGAAAAACAAGGTTTTATCGAAGCGAAAATTGCGGATTTAGAAAGCAGAATTGCTAGAGCAGAAGTAATAGATATAAAAGAATTGACGGGCAATCAAATAAAGTTTGGTGCTACAGTAACCCTGCTTAATGAGGAAAATGACAGTGAAGTCAAATACCAAATAGTTGGTGAATATGAAGCAGACCTAAATAGCGGTTTAATTTCCATTTCTTCCCCATTAGCAAAGGCTTTATTAGGCAAGAGTGTTGGCGACCAGATAGAGGTTGCGACGCCAAAGGGAATTAGGTATTATGACGTTATAACTATAACTTATGAATAATTTACGGCATTTGTAGCTCAGTGGATAGAGCGTCGCCCTCCGGAGGCGAAGGCCGTGGGTTCGAATCCCGCCAAATGCACCACTTTATGGGGTGTTAGCTATGTTTTTATATCTTAAGCCTAAGATGCTAGTTGTCATGATGTTAGGCGTTGCGAGTGGTTTACCTCTTTCATTATCTGCTTCTACCTTATCTGCTATGCTGATGGATAGAGGGATAGAGATATAGCAAAAATTGCAATATTTGGTTTGGCTTCGACCCCACATGCGTTCAAGTATCTATGGTCGCTACTAATTGACAACTTAAGTTTTGCCAATATTAAACAAAGTTTTGGGGCGTAGGCGGTCATAGCTATTACTAACTCAAACATTGTTATTTCTTGCCATAATTTTTGTGGGTTTTTATGGGGTTCAAGCTCCTAATTTATTTATTTTAGGTGCAGGAGTTTTTTGCATATCATTTTTTCAGCGACTCAAGATATTATAATTGATGCATATAGAATTGAAA
Source organism: Candidatus Midichloria sp. (assembly GCA_030073355.1). Lineage (GTDB taxonomy): Bacteria > Pseudomonadota > Alphaproteobacteria > Rickettsiales > Midichloriaceae > Midichloria. The sequence goes on from JALDTH010000011.1 coordinate 17,545, forward strand.
TATTAACAAATAAAGAGCAAGGAGCTGGGCAGCTATTATCACTTTTGGCTATCGGATTGGGTATGTTGCTTTCGAGCGCTGGCAGCCTTTTTATTGCAGAATATTTAAACTAGGCCATTGCTTATTATTTATTATTCTGTAGCTCTTTTCATAATACCTATAGCTTTAGCAGCTTTAGTTTATGGGGAGCCCTAATTACCTGAGAGATCGCAAAAAGTTCATAGTAATTTTATTGCGTGGTTACGCCATAGCTTTGCTGACCCTTTCTAGAGTTCATTAAACAGAAGAATTGGTTTGTTATTATATGCTTAGTACTTCTGTATAAACTAAGTGATGCATATACTGGTATGCTTACTACTCCCTTCTTAATGAATATAGGATTTTTTAAAGTTGAAATAGCGAGCATTACAAAGCTTTATGGTTTTCTTACTACGATAGCCGGTACGTTTATTATTGGGGGCTACTTGATTGCTAAGTATCAAAACATGGGGTTTATATTGATGCTTGAGCTTGTACTCCAATGTGTATCAAACTTAGTGTTTATAGTGCAGACTAGCTATGGATATAATCCTTCTGTTCTGGTCGGTATAATCTCTGTTGAAAATTTCTGTAGTGGCTTAAGTAATACTAGCCTAGTTGCTTACATAAGCACTATTGTTAAAAAAGAATTTACTGCTACTCACTATGCAATACTTAGCTCTTTAGCAGTTGTTGGTAGGACAGTAATTAGTTCAAGCTCAGGATTTGTTGTTTTTATTTTAGGCTGGATAAATTTCTTTTATTTTTCAGCATTCCTCTCTTTACCTGCATTTATTTGTTTGTATTATCTCTATTATAGAAAAAATAAATAGGAGGTTTGTTATGAATTTCACCTTTAAGTCGCTTTCAGAGTTAAGTTCCGAAACAGCAATTTTTTTAATATCTGAGTCAGCAAGCTTGCCAAAAACTTTGGTTAATTTAGACTCACATTATCATATAGCAAATGCTATCAAAGCTGATAGAGCGTTTAGTGGTAAAACTGGCCAAGTAGTTACTGTTCTAGCACCTCATGGATTTCAGCAAAAGCAAGTAATTATCTTATGTATTGGTAAAGCTACTGAAGCAACTAATTTAGCTGTACAAAATGCGGGTGGCACACTTGCTAGTAAATTAAACCAAATGAAAATCAGTGAAGCTGATTTAGTAATTGATACTGCAGAGGAGTTTAAGATAGATTTGGCAATAAACTTAGTTACAGGAATTAAACTTAGGAATTATGCATTTAACAAACATTATGTCGTTAAAAAAGAAGAACATGAACTTACTCTTACAAATGTAAACATACTATCAAATTCTAACAATGAAGCTGCATTTGCTCAACAAGAAGCAATTTTAAATGGAGTCATAGTAACTAGAAATTTGGTTTCAGAATCGCCTAATAATTTATTTCCTATATCATTTGCAGAAGAATGTGAAAAATTAAAGGCATTTGGAGTTAAGGTAACTGTTTTAAATAAAGAAGATTTACAAGCGTTAAAAATGGGGGCTTTACTTGGGGTAGCGCAAGGTAGTGCTAATGAACCAAGAGTGGTGATTATGGAATGGCGTGGTGACAATTCTAGGCCAGATGAAGTTACCGCTCTTATTGGTAAAGGAGTCACGTTTGATAGTGGCGGTATTAACTTAAAGCCAAGCCAAGGTATTGCTAACATGAAATACGATGTGGGTGGTGCTGGAGTCGTGACGGGTGTTATGACCGCATTAGCGAACAGAAAAGCAAAAGCTAATATCATTGGAGCTGTAGGATTGGTTGAAAATATGCCATCTGGTACTGCTCAAAGACCCAGCGATGTTGTTGTATCGATGTCTGGACAAACCATTGAAGTTGACAATACCGATGCCGAAGGACGCTTAGTACTTGCAGATGTTATTTGGTATGTGCAAGAACAATATAAGCCTAAAAATTTAATAGATTTAGCTACATTAACTGGAGCTATTGTAGTAGCACTAGGAGACTATTATGCTGGTCTCTTTTCAAATAATGATGAGCTTGCTAGGCATTTGTCCGCTGCAGCGGACAAAGTTGGAGAACAAATTTGGAGGTTGCCACTTCATGATTTTTATGATAAACAAATTAACTCTGATATTGCTGATGTTAAAAATACCGGGCAAAGTGGCCGAGGTGCAGGCAGTACCACAGCTGCACAGTTTTTAAAGAGATTTGTTAAAGACTGTGCTTGGGCTCACCTTGATATTGCTGGAGTAACCTGGACTAAGTACGGTAACGATATTTGCCCAAAAGGGGCAACTGGCTTTGGAGTGAGATTATTAAATCAGTATATCATGGATAATATTGAGCAAAATGCCTAAAAGTACATTTGATCCCACAGAAGTAAAAAAATTTGCAGATTCAGCTGCAAATTGGTGGGACCATAATGGGCCTCTTAAGCAACTGCACTTAATGAATAGAGTAAGAATTCCTTACATTAAGACTATACTACAACAAGAAAAGTTAATTACTGGTGATCGGTTTGATCAGTTAAATATGCTTGATGTTGGATGCGGAGGAGGTATTTTATCTGTCCCTCTATCCAGGCTTGGAGCTAATGTTACTGGTTTGGACGTATGCGCAGAAAATATCCAAATAGCTAAAGATTATGCAAAACATAACGGTCACCATATAAATTATGTAACATCAACTATTGAGGATTTTGCTAAGAAGAGAGCGTCATATGATGTAGTATGTGCACTCGAGATAGTAGAGCATGTTGCAGATATTAATTTATTTCTTGAATCTATGGCTCAAGTTGCTAAGTCAGGAGGAGTAATTTTTATTTCGACAATAAATAAGACCTTTAAGTCATATGTTCAGGCTATATTAATTGCTGAATACCTTCTTAAAATGGTACCCCGAGGTGGTCATGATTGGAATAAGTTTGTTGAGCCTAGCACAATTGTTGATATTTTGTCCCACAATAACTGCAGTTTTATTGGGATGAAGGGGGTGAAATTTAATCCCTTAACCGCTGAGTGGTACTTAGATCATAATGTTGATGTTAATTATATAATAGCTCTAAGAAAATTGTAGCAGTGCTTAATTTTTCCCAACTTAAAGATAAAATTATCATTATAAGCGGGCCTACAGCAAGTGGTAAGTCAGCGTTAGCGATAGATATAGCTAGAGAGGTCGATGGAGTTATCATAAACTCTGATGCTATGCAGGTTTATAAAGAATTACCAATTTTAACAGCGCAACCTAATCTTTCAGATCAGCTTCATTACCCTCATAAGCTATATGGTATTATTGAAATGGATACTCACTATTCGGTTGCTATGTGGCTTGACTCGGTAAAGAGGGAAATTACAAGCTATAAAGAAAAGGGGCAAGTCCCGGTTATAGTTGGAGGTAGCGGTCTTTATATAAAATCACTAGTTGATGGGCTTGCTTTTATTCCAGATATTTCTGAATCCACTAAAAGCAAGATGGCTGAGATGATAAGTTCGTTTGATTCTGTGTCACTTCATAAACACTTATTTGCCTATGACCATGACTTGGCTCGAAGGCTTGAGCCTTCTGACCTAAAAAGAATTACTAGAGGGTTAGCGGTTTACCTAGAAACACAAGTGCCTTTATCAAAGTGGCAAAGCGATACTAAACCGTACTTTCCCAGAGATAAATTTTTTATTATCAATGTTGATATAGAAAGAGAGTCTTTATACCGTAATTGTAATACTCGATTTTTAGCTATGTTGAAGATGGGTGCAGTTGAAGAAGTTGAGACATTGTTGAACCAGAAGCCGAGCATAAAATATCCCAAAATTCTCGGGCTCTATGAATTAATTAATTGGTTGGAAGGAAGGATTACTAAAGAAAAAGCTATAGAGAAAGCGCAGCAGTTTACAAGGAATTACGCCAAAAGGCAAACTACATGGTTTAGAAATCAAATGCAGTATGATTTCTTTTTAAGAAAGAATTAATATGAACAGTAACCATTTGCACATTCAAAAACAAGCCTCTAACCCTAACTATTCAGTATATGTTAATGCTTCTGCTGGTTCTGGCAAAACTAAGGTGCTGATAGATAGAATATTAAGGCTGCTATTGATGGGTAATAACTTGAGTAATATCCTATGCGTTACCTTTACAAACGCCGCAGCTGAAGAGATGATAGAAAGGCTTAAGGGGAGAACTAAAAAATGGTGTGCTGCATCAAAAGAAGATTTAATAAAGGAGCTCGTAGATTTAGTCGATGAACCTATATCAGAATCTATGCTTAGCCTGGCTAGGTCTTTGTACGGCACCTTATTGTTAGAGACGCAGAAGATTAAAATTCAGACAATGCATGCCTTTTGTGCGAGAATTTTAAATATAGGGATTGATAGCGCGTACACGAATGGCAACAGAATTATTAGTAATGCAGAAAAATATGGACTATTAAAAAGGGCTTATTATGAAGCAATGCGGTCTGAGATCTTACAAAAAGTAGTTAAGTTGCTTGCGCTTCTTTTTAATAATCAAATTTTATTTGAATATACTGCTGATTTAATTAATCAATATGCAAAATTTCACGATTACTTAAAAGATATCGATACTGAAGAACAGCTTTTAGGTCAAATATTTCAGCTATTCGGTTTTGAGCAAGATTTCGATTGGGAAACATTTCTAGAGAAAAGGATACTCCAGCTTGATATGCAGGTTTTGTGTTCAATTGCGGAATCTTTAGCTGAAGAGGAAGGGCAGCTAATGAAAGCTTGGCTTATATCTTCTTTGACAGAGAAAAAAGAAAATTTATTTGAGTATGCAAATATTTTTCTGACCCAAGAGCACAAAAAAAGAAGCCGAATTAGTGGAGCTAAATCTTTAAATGAGAAGATGCAGGCTCAACTTTATGCTCATCAAGAAGAAATATATGAGATTATTCAAACGAGAAAATCTTATAATGCTGCGCTGCACAATTTTTCTTTCGTTAGATTTGCTCAAGAAGTTTTTAAAAACTATGAAGAGTTTAAGTGGGAAAAAGGATTGTTAGACTATGATCAGCTGCTGATTAATACCATAAAGTTACTAGAAACTTCTGAAAATAGACATTGGTTACTTTGGAAATTAGATTGCGAAATAGATCATATACTGGTTGATGAAGCTCAAGACTTAAATGCTTACCAGTGGCAAATCATTAAATTACTTAGCGAAGAATTTTTTGCAGGAATTGGAGCTAAAGAGAAAAATAGAACTATATTTATAGTTGGTGATCAAAAACAATCTATTTTTGGCTTTCAAGGAGCAGCTCCGGAGATTTTCGTTGATATTGCAAAATATTATAAAGAAAAAGCGCAGTACGCTCTAAAAGAATGGGTAGAAATTGATTTTAATGTCTCATTTAGATCGGGAAAAGAAATTTTGGAGTTAGTGGATAATATCTTTATAAAAACTGATATAACAGCTCAGTTTAATACTGCCTATAAAAACCATATCTCTTATAGAAGCACACCAGCATATTTTCAAGCTTGGCAACTAAATAGTGAGACAAAAAATATTTTATTAGATTCTCAGTGGATGATTCCGGCTGAACCGACCTCAATACAAAAAGAAAGTATTGGCAGTTTTATAGCTACCAGAGTATCGGATTGGTTGAACGATCAGCGTGTAATTTTGGGTAGCAATAAAAATTTTGAGTTAGATGACTTAATGATTATACTGAGGAAGAGAGGGAGGGTTTACAATGATATCTGTAACTCTTTAAGTAAAAATCAAATTCCTTTTGTTTCATGTGGCTCACTCCTTCTTAAGGATAAGGTTACAATTTTAGATTTGCTTTCACTTTTGAAGTTTATTTTAAATCAAGAAGATGATTTTAACCTAGCTAGCTTACTAAAATCTGCGTTATTTAATTTTAAAGAGGAAGATATATTTAAAATTGCTTTTAATCGAGGGAAAAGGACTATCTGGCAAAGTATATGTGAAGGCGATCATTACCAATATATTAGAGAAAAGCTCTTGAAGTTCCTAGATTTGTTCGAGAATAGTTCTCTTTATCAATTTTTTTATCAAGTGGCTTTTGAGTATTATAAAAAGAATAGCTTTGATACTACTATTAAAACTTTTTTGAATGCTGTAGCAAATTTTGAACAACAATATCAATTTGCTGGAGCGTTTGAATTTCTACATTGGCTTAAGGCAGAAAAAATACAGGTTCTAGATTCATGCGCTGATAAAAATGCCATTAAAATAACTACTGCACATTCCGCAAAAGGTTTAGAAGCCCCTATTATTATACTTGCTGATGCATTTGAATCTGAAAATTTATCACATGATAATATTTTTTGGCTCGGAAACCGCTTAATTTTCAGTAGTGGAGCGCAGTATGATGACAAATTTATAAAAATAATTAAAGAAAAAGCAAAATTTATTCAAAAAAATGAAAATTTGAGGTTATTATATGTTGCTGTGACAAGAGCTAGAGATGAAGTTTATGTGATTGGTTACAATAAAGCGAAAATAGGAAACTGGCACGAATTAATTTGCGATTCCAGTCTCAGGTTTGATCCTTTAGAGTAAAAATAATGAAATTTATATGTAACAAAATGGTAATATTTTCCGCATTATATGTAAATATTATTTACATTATCATAAAAATCAGATAAAGCTCTAACTTAAAGTACTCTGAGGTAAGCTATTGCTTGTTTGTTTACTCTAGTGATCTGAACTATAAAGATTTTTTTATTTGATTAATTTATTGATTAAAATGACTAAATAATAAGCTGTATAAAAGATTAATTAGAGTTGCATTTTTGCAATAAAACGTTATAAATTATTTATAATGGCTTTAGGGTGTTTTGTATACAATAAATATTTATTATATGAAATTATGTATTAATTTTAAGGTTTTTAAAAAATGAAAAAGATTGTATTTTCTTTGATCACAGGTATTGCAGCTCTTTCAGTTACTACTTCAGTTATGGCTTGTAATTCTAAAAAAGAAGAAGCCAGAAATGCTACTTCTGTTGAACAAAGAGTAGATGATAAAGCTGCTCCAGTTGTTGATAAGACTGAAGCAGAAAAAAATAAATAATTATCTCGCAAATAATTATTTTGCAAGGCGAGATTCTCTTTAGAGTTTCTCGTTTTGCTAATTCGCAAACTTTAGAAACACATCTAAAGTATTTTGTTTAATTTTTATATAATGTGTGTGGCGTATTATGGAAACATCAGGACAAATAAGTTTATACGAAGTATTTTTAAAATTAAAATCAACTGAAGCATGTGAAGCTTTCTTTAAGGATTTGTGCACTCCTGCAGAGCTCAAAGCAATGAAAGAAAGATGGTTAGTGGCTCAGCTCTTACATGATGGTAAGCTGTCTTATAGACAGATTCATGATGAAACAGGAGTTAGCATCGCAACTATCACAAGGGTCGCTAGATTTTTATTTCATGAAAACAATGCTGGATATAAATCTGTATTGCCAGAGGGAAAAGTACAAAATGCAAAAAAAGCTAATAAATGATTTAGCTTCATTTATTTTAATAGCAATCATTGCAAATAATTTTTAATGCATAAGCGTTAAAAATGCACGTGCATGGTAGGCAGTTAGAAAAGTGTAGAACTTAATTAATTCTTGCTATGCTGTTTAATGTACTTTGTTATCTGAAGTCCATAAATGATGAATATTGTTGTTAAAATTGAAACAAGTGCAGGTTATAACTACATAATAGGGTTTTCATTGAGCTTGCTTTGTTGAAAATAATATAGTAATGAAATTTGTTTATGGGCTTTTTTTATTTTAGCCATAAATGTGGAAAGGAAGCTATATAAGCGACCTTAGTAATCAACCTACTACTCTATGTTTACCACAAAACAAATTCTTCAACAGGGATTCGCACTAACGAATACTACTTTTTTTGTGTTACTTTAGCTTAAAACCTCAATTTTGGATTAAGGAGAAATAGTTAATAGAAGGGTTAGCTATTTGAGGCAATAAGCAATCAAAAGTTAATTAGAAAATTCCTCTTGGTATGACTGAAGATAGCTATATATACTTAAACTTGGTTTTCTAGTTATTTTTTA
>JALDTH010000120.1 GCA_030073355.1 Candidatus Midichloria sp.
GAATATATCTTCATGGATCGAAGGAGACGGGGGGCGCTATGTACAGATGGTTACAGCGTTTATGAATACTATAAAATCTCCACGCACCATAACAAAACAAAAGCTGAGACCTCATTGGTAGAATCAAAGAATTCTTTAATAAGGCATTATCTAGCTAGTTTTAATCGAAGAACAAAGCGCTATAGCAAATCCCTGAGGATGCTTTGCGCTACTCTTACCCTCTTCTTCCATAAGCATTTGCCGGATTTGAAACTTCTATCTATAATATTAGGCAA
>JALDTH010000121.1 GCA_030073355.1 Candidatus Midichloria sp.
CTTTTGTCCTTTTCATTTGCTTGTAAGGTATTCCTCAAAAAGTTTTGGGTCGACCTCTATTATTGAATTTTTTGCTAAGTCATTCAAGCAAAATTTCCCATATTCTAACCTGATCAATCTATTGACTTGGAAGCCGAAGCGCTCCATTACCGACCGTATTTCTCGGTTCTTTCCTTCAGTAAGTGAAACCATGATCCAAGAATTATTGCCTTGTTTTTTCAATAATTCAACTTTTATACTACGGTATTTAATTTTATTTATAACTATCC
>JALDTH010000122.1 GCA_030073355.1 Candidatus Midichloria sp.
CTATCCTAGTTTTATTTGATCCATTACCAAACTTTCAAAGATTTTTACCTAAACTGTGTTTAAATTACTCTCAGAGAGTCGTTGTTAAAAAACTGACTCAACATCTGACAGGCCTTTTGTTTGGAGATTGTGTATATATCAGTAAAAAACTGATAGGAACACTGGAGGTATTGAGCTTATCACACGACTTAAGGAAAATATGGAAAGCAAACTGGTTTCAGCTCAGCTGCTTCTTGCACAGGGTGTGGATTAAAACAGCCATAGGA
>JALDTH010000123.1 GCA_030073355.1 Candidatus Midichloria sp.
ATGTGCAACCTTATAACCTCGTTGTGCTAGATAAAGAGAAGTAGGTGATTTGGAGGTTCTTGAGACACCCAAAATTAGGATATCAGCCTCGTTAACATCCTTAAAATCATGTCCATCATCATGCTGTAACGTGAAATTTAATATATCAATCCTTTTATAATAATTAGCGTCAAGTTTCTTATATTTTCCAGGAATTCCTCCGTGTTTTATTTCAACATTAGCAAAATTTGCCAGCTCATTGATGACATTTTCTAAAGCAAATAT
>JALDTH010000124.1 GCA_030073355.1 Candidatus Midichloria sp.
AGTTATCTGTAATAGTTTCGCATTAACCTCCAAAAAGAATATTAATCTACTGCTTAATGACCACTATAATTTTGTTAGCAAAACCTCAGCAGCTTTAGCGCCCGCCCCTTGCGCTGCGGCAAAAACGTCTTCAATAGTTTTTATTGAGAGATTAGAGATGCTATTTAAGACTTCTTCTATTATTTCTGGAATTTTTAGAAATGGTAAGCCGCTGTTTAAAAAAGCGTTAACAGCAATTTCATTCGCCATATTCAATTGAATAC
>JALDTH010000125.1 GCA_030073355.1 Candidatus Midichloria sp.
GCCTTAAACGGTATTTATTTTTTTATAGGAGTAAAAATGTCTAAGTTAAAAACAAAAAGCGGGGTGAAGAAAAGGTTTTCTTTAACCGCAACTGGTTTAGTTAGATCTACTCAAGCCAACAAACGGCATAACATGCGTAAGCGCAGTAAAAGACAGTTAAGGGTTCAAAGAGGAACGGTGATCCTTAACGACGTCGAATGCAGAAGGTTAATCAGATTCATGCCATACGGCAGTTAATCATTTATAAATAAGGGGTTAAAAT
>JALDTH010000126.1 GCA_030073355.1 Candidatus Midichloria sp.
ATGTCTTTAAAGAACTAATACGCAAGTTGTGACAAACCTCCAGTTTTGAGTCAACGTAATACTTTCCTGTTTATTTCCCTTTGCAGCAATTCAGCAGTATGACCAATGTTATAACCACATCTTAGTTCAACTGTAGCTAATAAGCTTTGGGGGGTACTATTTCTCTTGTTCGTCATAAAATTGAGAAAATGGTTATCCTGCTTTTTCAAAACCATATCAGGTATTCTTTTTAAGATTACTTCAAACTGAGGTTA
>JALDTH010000127.1 GCA_030073355.1 Candidatus Midichloria sp.
AACCAATATAAACAAATATCAACCACGGTTGATGATGCTGCAGGCGAAGCTTTTGATAAAGTTGCAAAGATGCTAAATTTAGATTATCCAGGAGGGCCAGCTATAGAAAAACTGGCTTTAAAAGGCAATCCAAAAGCATTCCAGTTCCCTAAGCCTCTTTGTGAGGCAAATAGATATGACTTATCATTTTCAGGATTAAAAACTGCAGTTAGACAATTGATTGAGAAGAATGATATCGAACACATAAAAAA
>JALDTH010000128.1 GCA_030073355.1 Candidatus Midichloria sp.
ATCCATTATTGTTTGCTTAATCAATTTTTTAGTTTTTATACATTGTTGCAAATAATGATTCGTAAATTCGTTGGAGAGGGGCTCAACGCCAAGATTAGAAAAGATTTTGTTTTGTGCTAGATCATCCTGCTTGAGGATAGTATAAAACCCAAATCTCCTTGGATCATAAAAGGTCAAAAATTGTCTAGAAGCTAACTCTATTATGCAATGATTATGCTTTTCTTGGCTCATTTTTGTGGTTAAAAGAAGAC
>JALDTH010000129.1 GCA_030073355.1 Candidatus Midichloria sp.
CGTTTGCGCCAGCTTCATGTAGCTTCCTGACTATGGCAAGGCCTAATCCCCCTGTTGCGCCCGTTACAAGGGCGTTGGTTCCTGTTAAATTAAACATTCTTCCTCTTCTTTGTTAATAATTATAAGAAGTCAGAGAATTCTTCTATATTTTTTGGCGTATGTAAATTAAAAACATTAGATCCTGGATACATACGTTTTGCGATGCCAGATAACACCTGGCCTGGCCCTATTTCTATAAAAGTATCAAC
>JALDTH010000012.1 GCA_030073355.1 Candidatus Midichloria sp.
ATAAACATATAGTACCTTATTCAGATCTCTAAATACCCCTTTCTTTAACTGTTCTTATCCAAAACTTAGGTTGAAACATGGAGAAATAGGGAGCCATATGAGAACTCTGTGTATTTTCTCAAAATGACTGAGTGGACAGAAAAAGGAGAGGACTACTTTAATAAATTTAATAGTGAGTATTAACTTGAAGAGCAAGCTTACTATGGCCAATTACCTCTTTTTATAAGAAAGAAGCTTTAGAATATAGCATATTCTTTTCGTATTGCTTTGGCTATATCGTAAATGCAGTAGTAGAAGTGGAAATACTGGGATTAGCACGTTATTCTATTTACCATATCCCTGATGAATCTTTTTATGACCTTAGTATAAAGTTAGTATAAAGCTAGACCTCATTCAACTTTTTGATTTAATATTATTAAACAGCGCCAATGCTTGCACCACCCACCACCATCCTACTTGCATCACCGGTGTTAGCAGGCACAACCACAGTATTAGTTATGTTAGCTAATTCCTTAAAAGCATTAACGTATTGTTCAGCGATCTTTAGCTATGCTGTTAGCTATGCTGCTTCAGTTCCTCCATCCTTTTTAAGAGAAGCATCTATAGCAGTAATCGCTGCAGCAGTTGACTCTGCAATCATTTTTATTGCTGAGGCATCATCCCTTTTGAGCAAAATTCATTTTTTCAGTCATAATGGCTTCTGAATTTAGCACAACTTCTCTTTTATTTACCTCTGCCAAATTGATTGCAGCCTGCATTCTGACTTCTGATTTCTAATATCTCAGTTCTCTTTTGACGTTCTGCAGCGACTTGGGTTTCCATAGCTTGCAAAACATTTTCAGGCGGCTTAATATCCCTAATTTCATATCTCATACACTGAATCCCACAAGCTGATGCTGCCTCATTAATTGCGTTGACTATCTATGCATTTAAAAATTCTATTTCTTCAAAAGTTCTATCTAAGGTTAATTTACCTATCGCGGAACGCATTGAGGTTTGTGCTAATTGATCGGCAGCATAATAAGGATTTTCCACTCCATAGGACGTATCAACTGGATTAATTATCCTCACATATAAAACTCCATTAAATAAAACTGAAACGTTATCTTTAGTTATGGCTGATTGCTCAAGAACATACAAAACCGTCTCTTTTAACGTATACTTATATGCGACTTTCTCTACTATTGGGATGGATAAAATTTAGCCCTGGCTGCAAAATGCGATCATACTTACCAAGGTGCTCCACAATCCAACTTTCTTGTTGAGGGACTGCTTTTAACACCAATAATGATAAGAACGATAAAAAATCCTAACAAAGCTTCCATTTTTTACTAAAAGTTTTTCTTCACCAATAGTATATTATTTCTTACATCTAAAATCACTACCTTATCACCAACTCCTATTGCCCCCTCCTCAGAACCAGAATGTAGCATCGCCTTACAAACAGCTCCAGACCATTTTACTAAACCCACCTCACCTTTCACAAGTTTTTCTGAAACGACATGCGCCACCTGCCCGGCCATATTTTTATAATTATCACCTTTGAAGTGTTTAAATAAAAACCAATAAATCCCGCTACAAACTAAAGCACTAATAAAAAAAGTAGTCATTTGATCAAAAATATCCGAAATAGCATTAAGTGATAATAGAACGCTAACGATTAGCGAAGCCGATCCGAGTACAAAAAAGAAAATTGCTGACCATCCCAGCATTATCTCTGTCGCAATAAAAAAGACGGCAGCCACTATCCAAAAATTGATAGAATTATCCATTAATATGTTTAGCATTTTACCCCTACACGCACTAAGAATTGCAACTTTATTATATATGATAAATCTGCTAGATTCTATCAAAAATTATGTTTTCATAAATGAGCGCTACAAAAATTCATATAAATACTATCTCTGTATTAAAAGAATTATTATGTTTATATAATTTATTGGAAGCTCACGGTGAAGTTAAGTTAGTGGGAGGTTGCGTAAGAGATATGCTTCTCGGTTTAGCTCCTAAGGACATCGATCTTGCTACAACAATTTTGCCTCGAGAAGTAATGAAAATTTTATCCCAAAATCAAATCAAATGCATCCCTACAGGTCTTAAATTTGGAACGGTTACTTCTGTAGTTAATCATATCACCTTCGAGATTACTACTCTTAGAAAAGATATCAAGACCTATGGCAGAAAAGCAGAAGTTGAGTTTACAGATGAATGGCTAGAAGACGCTAAAAGAAGAGACTTCACTGTCAACGCAATGTACGCTTCAATTGACGGAACAGTGATGGATTTTTTTAATGGCATTGAAGATTTAAAGAATAAAAAAATAAAATTTATAAGCAATGCGGAGCAGCGTATTAAAGAAGATTTTTTAAGAATATTAAGATACTTTAGGTTTATCTCCTATATAGGTAGGAACAATATAGATGAGCACAGTTTAGCAGCTGCTATTAAGCTAAAAAGTGGTTTAGAGAAAATATCAGGAGAAAGGATTAAAACTGAAATGTTTAAACTACTTAGCAACCCATTTGCTAAAGAAAGTATTCAGTTATTTAAAAAAACAGGAATAGATCAATATATAGGTATGCCTGCAGTATATGATCTTCCGGAATTAAACTTTATTACAGGTAATGCTATAGTTAATTTAACTCTGATTTTAAAGGCGTTAAAAACTTCTGCAGTAGAATTAAACGGACTATTTAAAAGATGGAGGTTATCAACGCTTGAGCAGAAGGAGTTAGGTTTCCTAAGAGAATATCAATATCCATGCTCGTTAAATGCTGAACTTAAACTTCACCAAAGAGAATTTTATAGGCTAGGTACTTACTTTAAAAATGCAATTTCAGTTAAAGCAAGCACTGAAGAACAACACACGTTGGCAGAAGGTCTTATATCAGCCTCTACTACTTGGCGCTATCCTGACTTCCCAATCAAGGGTGAAGATCTTATAAAGCTTGGTGCTACTGGCCCTAAAATCGGTCAAACAAAGAACCTTCTCTTAGAAACTTGGATTGAGAACGATTTCTTGTATGATAAAGATACGCTATTAGACCTTGCCACTAAAATAAGTTTAAAATAATAACCTATTACTGCAAATTTTATGTATGTTGATTTCTGGAATTAAGCGTGTTGATCTTGTTAAGAAAACAAAAAAAACTGAAAAAAATAAAACATGTTACCAACGAATTTTAGTCTCTATCTGATGTAGATGACACCAATACTGACAAAAAAATTTTTAATGCTCAACAAAACCAATAGAGCAAGCCTTATTTCTTTTGCAAGAAATCGATAAGAGCGAGGAAGAAATTTTAGAAAAAGCTAAGGAGCTGCTAACGTTATTAGAACAGTATAGAATTGGTATACTTTCAGATGAAGTTAATTTAGAGCGGTTAAAGCATATTGTAAACTATATAAGAGAAATAAAAAAGGATATTTTTAATTCCAATATTCTATCTATACTTAGCAGAATTGAAACTTTATCAACCGTCGAACTTGCTAAATCGACATTGAAAAACAATTAACAAAGAATATTCATATGGAAATGTTAAACTTCTTTAGTGCGTATGCAAAATTGGCTCCGCTTTATCTATTTGTAATAATTGGCTTGATTGCTGGAAAGATGAAAGTCGAACGGCATAGCATAGGATCTCTTCTCATATTTCTAATAACCCCGATTACATTTTTTAATATAGGCATCAACGCTTCAAGCCAGTCCCACTATTTACTCCTTCCCATATTATCCATATTTACTATCAGTTGCTCTTTATTTTCTGTATCTGTTTATTTCTAGTAAAATTTGGAAAGATAAAATCAAAAACTTATTAGCCTTTGCAGCAGGCGCTAGCAACAACGGATATTTTGGGCTTCCGGTAGTTATGGTATATTCTTTGATCAAGAAGTTGTGGGTATATGGCATTGCTATATACGAATACACAATCGGCGCTTATGTGATGGCCAAGAGGCAATTATAGCATTAAACAATCACTTAACAAAGTGTTAAAATTACCTATGGTGCATGCATTCATTCTTGGCCTTGCATTAAATAAGCTGAACTTCAAGTTGCCTCCTGTAATGAAGTTTCTTTGAGAACACCCAATGGTGTTATATTGTATTAGGTTTAATGTTAATAGGAATAGGTCTATCAAACCTTGCAAGATTAAAAATAGATTGGAAATTTGTTTGGGTTTTATTATCTGCTAGGTTTATAGTTTCACCGGTCATTACAGGTATATTAGTTTTTTAGACCTCAAGTTTTGGAATTTTTATTCTAAAGAGGTTAACTATGCTATGTTAATCCTGTCTTTTATGCCTACAGCTGTTAATACTGTGGTATTTGCAACTATTCACAATAATAGTTATGAAGAAGCAGCTGTTTCTGTTATACTTGGCATCATAATGGCTATAATTATAATACCACTATTACTATTTTATGTATTGCCGGTACATTTTTGATTAGTTTTAGCTGATGCAACAAATAATTTTACCTATTATTACCGATGACTCCTCTTACAACGCTTCAGATTTTGTAGTTTCCTATTCTAATTTAGAGGCCTATAGAGCAGTCACATCAAATATTATATGGCCACAAAATCGTTTGTTAATTATAGGAGAAAGTGGCTCTGGTAAAACTCATTTAACAAAAATTTGGCAACAAAAAAGCGGCGCACATTATATCAAAGATTCATCTCAGCTGGTATCCTTAAAGGAGGGCAGCGCATTTATTTTCGAAGATCTACAAAACTACCCAGAAATCGAAATATTAAATATTATTAACACAGCCTTCGAACATAAGAAAAAATTATTGCTAACTTCTAGTTATTATAACCACATAGAACTTAAAGATTTAAGATCAAGATTTAACTCTACTTATAAAGTTTTAATTAAGGATCCTGATGAAAATATGGTGCAGGTTTTACTCAGTAAAATGTTGCATGATAAACAGATCAAGTTAAATAAGGAAATTTTAAATTATATTGCTGTCAGAGTAAAAAGAAGCTTTGTCGACATTAAGATTTTTGTTATCCATCTAGATAAACTATCTTTAAGCCAAAAGCGCAATATAACTACTAGACTAATCAAGGAAGTCTTAGAGGAATTAAAGCTAGCCAATGAGAAAATCAATGATTAGTATTGAATCTATAATTAAAAAGGACATACTAGAACAAGGTTACATAACTCTAGATCATTTTTTATCACTGATAATCCCCTTTTATTACAGTAATCAAGAAAGTGTAGGCGAACATGGAGATTTTATAACAGCGTCAGAAACTAGCCAGCTCTTTGGAGAAATTGTGGGAATATATACCGCTAATTACTGGCTAAAAAATTGCACTAACAATATAACTATAGTTGAGTTAGGGCCAGGCCGAGGTTATCTAATGTCTGACTTCTTAAGGGCCACAAAACATATACCAGGTTTTCATAATTCAATAGATAAAATCATTCTCTATGAAATAAGCCCCAAGTTAAGAAGTTATCAACAGCAAAATTTAACTGCTTACATTGATAAATGTGTATGGCTGGATCAGCCCAAAGAATTCGAGCAACACGTAAGCAACAATCATTGTATATTCGTAGCAAATGAATTTTTTGATACTTTACCTATTAAACAGTTTCAATCTATTAACGGGCAGTGGTATGAATTATGCTTAGTATTAGATCAGTTTCAAAAATTCAAAGTTGCGCCTCTAATAAAAATAGACTCAACATTTATACAGAATAATTTTTCAAACAGCGCAGCTAAATCAGAATTTTTAGAATACTCTCCTTCTGGAAAATACTATTTAGAGATTATATCTAACTCTATTCTTACTAACCACGGCCTTTGCTTATTAATTGATTATGGCTACACTAACATGGTCCAAAGTAGTACGCTACAAGCCATTATGAAGCATAAAAAAGTACACTTTTTGGATTGTATAGGTCAAGCAGATATTACTTATTTAGTTAATTTCTCTTGGCTGCAAAATTACCTTTTAAATAAAAATCTGCAATGCGCTTTAACAAGTCAAAAAGATTTTTTAGAGAGTTGTGGAATACAGCAAAGAGCAGAACAATTAATTAACAAATATGGGGCAGATAAGCAAAAAATAAACTCCCAACTAGAAATCCTCCTATCTACAGAAAAGATGGGGGAATTATTTAAATGTCTAATAGCAAACAAATATCCACGCAAAAAATAAGTTGTTAAGTTTCTAATGGTTAACTTATAATACTCATCTTGTAAATTAAACTGAAAGAATCTATCGTATTTATAGATAAGATATAATTTATTAATATATTCGCAAAGAAATGATTACCGAGTTGCATCAGCAAATAGAAAGTGGTGAATACTTTGAAAAGGCTCGTAACTGGTATGCTGACAAATATCTTAGCGTCAACACCCAAGTTATTGCTTCATCTATATTTTTGCTAATCATATCAACAGGAGCCTATTTTATGGTAGATTCAATGATGAATAAGTATTTCGCAGTTAAGTATCCGGTCCTATATATGTTGATGATCAGGTGGACTTTCAATCCAGAATAAAATCGCTAGCACAAGGTGATGAGTCCATAGACATTTCAGTGGTTAGATATCTCATCGCCTACTATGTAATCAATAGAGAGGAATACAGATATAATGGCCTTAACCAAGATACAATCCAAGAGAAACTTTCATCTATAAGGTCAACTTCGTCCAGGCGGGTTTATACGAATTATTTAAATTATATGGACCCTCAGAAAAATCCAGACAGCCCTATATTGAAATATAAATTACAGATAGAAAGAACTATATCTATAGAATCAATAAAATTTCCAGAAGGAGTTAATAGACCAAATACTGCGTGTGTAATCTTTAAGGCTATAGAAAAGAATTCTACTAAAGAAAGTGCTTCATATTGGCTTGCTGAAATAAACTTTAGTTTGAATAGTATAACTTAAGAGTAATTTAAATTTTATTGTCACAGCTTATAAAACTATGAAGAAAACAGATTACAAAAGTTAAACAATGTTAAGGTTGATTATATTTTTAGCATTTTTTCTCCAAGTTATGCCCTCTAAAGCAACTACTGTACCTAGAGGAATTGGAAACGAAAATAGGATTAAAATAATTAATTATAAACCCAATACAGTTTTTAGGTTTGTAGGCCATTACACTTACCAGTCCATAATAGAATTTGGTTTAGACGAGGAAATTGATAATCTCTATGGGCACACCGACTCCTTGGCAGATTGTCCCTGCTGGCAACCGAATATTTTTAAAGCCAAGATGATGCAACAACTAATATGACTGTTATTACTAACAAGAGGATGTATTTTTTTGAAATGCAAGATGCAACTGATATTGACGATGATAATTTATCTTTTGTAGTGAAATTAGTTTGTTTATCCAGATGATGGAATTTATTCATCTTTTGCTGTAAACAGCAGCAATAGCGGAGCTTCTCAAGCAATTAGAACCCTTTCTTCTTATCATGGCCCAGAGATTTAACTCACCCTGAACTTTACAATTTTAATTACAAAATTAGCGGGAAAAGATCCGATATTGAGCCTTTACAGATTTTCGATGATGGAGAATTTACCTATTTTAAATTCCGCAATATTAATGCTGAAATCCCAGCTATCTTCTTAGTTGATTTGGATAATCGTGAAGGAATTATCAATTATAGAATAGCCGGTAAATATGTAGTCGTTGAAAGAGTAGCTGCAAAACTCACCCTAAGACATGGTAAATCTACAATTTGTGTGTTTAACGAATCATATAATTCTATAGATTACTAATTGGTTACTGTTAATAGGTATGCTGTCGTTAAAGCAATACCTATTAAAAACATGGCAGCTAACGCATCGCAAAACTAAAGCTCTTTGAAGCGATTCTAAATTAAGGAATATCACCCCACAAATTCAGCGTGTCTCTATAAGGAATATTGTTATAGTCCTCATAATCATTAGGTCTAATACTTATGAAAAAAGTCAGCTAAATCAAGAGGATACTAGAGGATTCATTGGATTTATTCTTAGCATCCGCCCATTCTTCTAGAAGCAGAGAGTATAGATCTACGTCTATGAATTTACTGCGTACTTTTCGATAGCTTTTTAATACCCCCTCTTTTTAAAACCCATTTTTAATAAGAGAGCAGCAGAAGCTACATTGTGAGTCATTGTTTTAGCTTCTATTCTATTGAGGCACATTTTAGTAAAGGCAAAAGTTAAAACATGAAATAAAACTTCAGACATAATATTACGACGCCAATGGGTACTTGCTAAGTCGTAACTTATCTCAGCACGTTGACTGCTAAAATTCTAAGAGTTGAACCCTACTGTTCCTATTAAATTATTAGTCTCTTTTTCTACGATCGCACAAAAGATTGATTGTTTCTTATAAAATAAACTACCCCAGAATTTTATTTCCTCTAGGGCTTTATAAGGTGATTCTGGGACATCTTCATCAGAAAGAAATTGAGCTACATTCGGATCACTCAAAACCTCAAAATATCTTTGATTATCAGATAAACTTAAGTCTCGCAAAATAAAATTTTCAAGGTTTATAACTGGGAATTTGCTAAAAAAAGAGCTATAGTTGAAAATTCTATCTTGCATTAAGATACTAATCCTAAAACTTAGACTTTAGATTTATTACGCGCAACAACTTTTTCTTTAATTCTAGCTGCTTTGCCCCTTAATGCTCTTATATAATACAATTTTGCCCTTCTTACTTTACCACGACGAAGAACTTCAATCTTTGTAACACGCGGAGAATATAGAGGAAATACACGCTCTACGCCCTCACCATGACTTAATTTTCTTACAGTAAAGCTTGAGCCTAGGCCTCTATTTTTCCTTGCTATACATAAGCCTTCAAATGCCTGTATACGCTTTGTTGTTCCTTCTGTAATTTCAACGCTAACAACAAGCTGATCACCTGGGGCAAAACTCGGAATAGTTTTTCCTTCTGTCAGTCTCTTGAGTTGACTAGCTTCGTATTTTTCCAATAAATTCATTTTCCTTTCCTGTTCAAATATCTATTCCAAAGATCTGGGCGCTGCTCCTTAGTTTTCTGTTTTGCCTGTTCTAATCGCCAATTTTCTATCAATTGATGATTACCTGAAAGTAAAACTCCTGGAACCTGCCTATCTCTCCAATTTTGTGGTCTTGTAAAGTGTGGGTATTCTAATAACATCTCATAATTATGGCCTAAACCAAAACTTTCTTGAACTAACGAACTATCATTGCCAAGAACTCTTGGTAGAAGCCGTACACACACATCCAAAAGAGAATACGCAGCTATATCACCAGATGATAATACAAAATCCCCTATACTAACTTCACGTATTCTATACTCATTTATTACTCTTTCGTCAATACCTTCAAACCTTCCACATATAATATTTATTCCTTTTCTTTGTGTAATCTCTCTTGCCAGGCCTTGATTAAAAAGCTCTCCGCGCGGTGATAAGTAAATAATTTCATTCTGATTAGAAATAAAATTCTCCTCTATAGCCTGACCTAAAATATCAGGCCGTATAACCATCCCGCCTCCCCCTCCGTAAGGGCAGTCATCCACGGTTTTATGTTTATCTGTGGCATAATTTCTTACATCAATCGCCTTAATTTCCCATATGGCCTCTTTTAAGGCTCTACCAGTTATAGAAGACGCTAGCGGCCCTGGAAACAATTCAGGAAATAGCGTCAAGATATGCACAGACCACATATATTTTCAATTCAAAATTATGTGAGGATTATACCATTCTTGGTAAACAATTGAACATTAACATTTAAGATTTTTGCAATAACTTCAGCGATAGCCCTAAGAGCTAGGGTACCACCTCTTCTTATAACTCCCGCTTTTTTAATTTTTCTTATGTTGTTTATATTGACTCCAAATAACTAATATGCCTGCAATTACTATGAAAGAGTAGCCAATATAGGAGGTACTCATCTTAGGGGCTTCGCCAAATATTATATAACCTAGTATTCCAGCAAAGACTAATTTAAAGTAGACAAATGGAGCTATAACTGTCATCTCGCCATATTTCATAGCATTGAAAAATGCCACATTATGAATCAGGTAGAATAGTGCAGAAGCAGCAATGCCCACAATTTGCCAAGTCTCGATTCCTAAACAAAATGGAAAACGCAATTGTCCAGGCACGTAAATTATGAATCCGAAAAAATCAATCAAATTCCAATCTATAAATGCTACTATATAAGAAAAGAGTGAAGCAAATGACATAACATAAAATAACTGCGCTTTGTTGGAGGCTTTTCTATGCCCAAGGACTTTGACTAAAGTACTATTAATTGACCAACAAAGTATCGTAATCGCAATAAAAATATAGGCTTTATTAAACTCAGGAATCTCTATTTGATTTCCAAAGAAAATATTATGTATTAATTCTGGCCTCACTATAAAAAACCCACCTGCAAAGCCAAACAAAATAGCAGCTACTTTATAGTAATTTAATTTTTCATTAAAAAACAAGGTCCCTATGATGAGCCATAGCATCTGTTCAAGGTAAGTGAGAACGGTAATATCAATTAATTTTAAATAATTTAGTGAATGCATTAATGTTAATGAACCAGTAGTACTGAAAATACTGCGGTAGAAATGTAATTTTATATTTGGAGTTTGTATGGCTTTTATTCCATCCTTATAAAAAATCCAAGGAAGTATAAATAAAAAAACAGAGAATTTATAAAAGAAAACGGCTTGATTAGAGTTTAATGAAACAGTTACCATTTTCATAACGGCGTAAAGCACGGCTAGGCTTAAAGCGTTAATTACCATTAACCATATTCCTTTTGCGTTTTGATGACTCATTTTATTTTGGAAGAATTTTTAAAGCAAACAGTTGAATTATTATATATAATGTCAATGTTTGCAATCCCTATGTTTTGTTTTAGTGATATTGTTAAAAAATAGCGTAATGTTTATTATCGGGATATTAATTAATAACGCTCCTAATTACATATATCATAAGGCGGTTTATTTAAAAGATCTGGATTATCTTCTGAATATTTAATAGAATTTTCTTTCCACCTACCTGATTTCTTTAACTCATCTACAACTTCTTTAGGCATATAATTCTCATCATGTTTTGCAAGTAGTTCCTGGGCATAAAAAATATTGTCTTTAGCTTTATCCTGCACTACAGTACCACTATCTTCTTTAGACAATGCAGGGACGGCATCCTTATATCTTACAACTACTTCATTCTTTAAATCTGTTATTATGAATTCTATCGAGTGGTCCGAAGAAATATTTTTTATACTGCTAATTTTGACTATTCCTCCTAGCCTAATCAATTTATTGCTATACTTCTTTTCTTGGGCTTTAAGTTCAGTTGGAGTAACAAAAAATACTATATTTTCACTGAAAGTTTTTAAAGCAAGGAATAGACCCATTAATCTTCTATGCCAATTTTTAACTTTGTCATTCTTAATTATTAGTCTCATCCTCAATGTCCAGTGAATCTATTACACTACGAAGATTATAATCCGCATGTTGATTAGTACTTTTTTCACTTAAGAAACTTTTATCCTGAAAATTTCCATTTTGAAACGCCTCTAAAATTACATCTTTATAATTTATGCTATTATAATCTTCTACAAATTTACCGCTATGTCTATCAATTTTTCTTAGAATAATATTTTTAGGTACTTTAAAAGGTACATCAGGCAAGTCATTAACTGCAGCTTGCATAAAATCTATAAAGATTGGTAATGAAACAGTAGACCCAGTTTCTCTTTGTCCCATATCTCTAGGTATATCATAGCCTATGTATGTACCTGCAGTTACATAGGGAGTAAAGCCAATAAACCAAGCATCATGGCTATTATTGGTTGTTCCAGTTTTTCCTGCAAGAGTTTTCTTCAAAACATTAGATCTAGCCCCAGTTCCTCTTCTCATCGCACCATTTAATAATGAAGTAAGTTGGTAGTTCACGTCCTCAGAAATAATAGGTTCACTGACATATTTTATTTCGGGCACAGAATTGATATCATTTAAAATACAGTTGATACATTTCATATCGTAATCTTTATAAAGCAGGTTGCCCTTCTTATCGTAAACGCTATCAATCAGCTTAGGTCTTGTTTCCATACCCTGGCTTGCGATTATATTATATGCATTGGTCATGTCCATCAATGTCGTTTCAGAAGCTCCAAGTGCTACAGAATAATTATACCGCGGTTGATTGTATATTCTCAGTGCCATCGCAGTTTGTACAATTTTTTCTATACCAAGCTCTAATATTATTCTAACCGTTGGTATATTACGAGACTTCTCTAAAGCTGTCCTCAAAGTCATCAGGCCGAAAAACTGTCCATCAAAATTCTTTGGCTGCCAATTTGGTATGCCTTGACCTTGAGAAACGTTAATTGGGTCATCCAATATCATCGCATTAGGTGGATATCCCTCTTCAAGAGCTGCTAAATACACGAAGGTTTTAAACGCAGATCCTGGCTGCCGTTTTGCTTGTATTGCTCGGTTAAAATAACTGCGTGTAAAATCATACCCACCTATTAAAGCGAAAACCCTTCCACTATTAGGCTCCATAACTACCATAGCCCCATCAATTAATGGAATTTGTGCCAAGTGGTAGATACCCTTATGGTTCCTGGAAACTAGGATCACGTCTCCTGGTTTGAATATTCCTTTTGCCGCTTCTTTCTTTTCAGAAAGTATATACCTGGCCCATTTGAAATTGGGAAATGGTATAATGTGTACAGATCTGTCAATACAGCCTATCTTTATTTCGCTTTCTTTGTTGATTCCAAGTATAACTGCCAATTCATACTTACCTATATCAGCCGGCTTATCAACTTTTTTCAAGGCTAAATCCCAATCTTCAAGAGAAGGCAATTTTGTAACGGGACCACGCCAGCCATGACGTCTATCATAGTTTATTATCCCTTCTCTAAAAGCTTCTTCAGCTTTTTTCTGTAGATCCTCGTTAAAGTAGGTATTTACAATTAGCCCTCTAGTATATAGAGCTTCTTCACCAAACAAATTAACTAATTCTTTTTTGACTGCGTCAATATAAAAATTTTCTGTCCATGATACCGCTATTTCTTTTTTATTTAATTTAATCGGCGTTTGTGCAAATTTCACAGCTTCTCTGTTACTAATAAATTTTTCTTCAGCCATTCGCTCAATTACCCAATCCCTTCTGCCTTTTGCTCTATCATAATTCAAAAAAGGATTGAGAGTAGACGGAGCCTTAGGAAGTGCTGCAAGCATTGCTGCTTCTGGTACATTTAGTTCATTTAATTCCTTATCGAAATAACTCTGAGCAGCAGCAGCTATTCCATAAGAGTTGTTGCCAAAAAATATTTGGTTCAAATAAAGTTCTAAAATTCTTTCTTTTGAATAAACCTTACTGATTCTATAAGCAAGTATTGCTTCTTTGATTTTTCTAGTTATAGTCCTTTCGTTACCAAGCAAAAAAGACTTTACCACCTGTTGGGTTATGGTAGATCCACCGATCGCACGTTTATTAGTAACCATGTTAAAGGCACTCTGGACAGTTGCGCGCAGTAAACTATAAATATCAATACCTTGATGTCGGAAGAAGTTTTTGTCTTCAGCAGCTAAGAACGCATTGATTACTAAATCCGGTACTTGTTTATATTCAACATAAATTCTGCGCTCGTTCGCATATTCTGCCATTATTTCTCCAGAAGCAGAATATATGCGACTTATAATCGGAGGGTCATAATTTTCCAGTTGTTTATAATCTGGCAAATCCTTACTAAAATACACTATCGCCTGGATGGCTCCAGCAACCCCGATAATAAAAAGTATAAAAATGAATATAATCCATCTAGAAATAATATTTAGTAACGAAGAAAACATTTTGCGAATCAATTTTTTGTATCAATATATATAACACCAAACCTAAAAAAACTATAGTTATATAATATTAATATAAAAATTATACAACTATAAGTGAATCGCTCCTAAGAAGGTATTATGGTACGGATACTAATTGCGTGTATAAGCTTTATTTCGTCTTCTAATAACCCATGGACTAACTTATGACGAGCGACTTGGGTCATAGACTTAAATTTCTCTGATTTTACTTTGATGTCGAAATGAGTCCCATAAGGATTTTCTTCAATATGGCCTTTATGTTGATAAGACACATCTTGTACTTCTATATTTTCTTGTCCGAAGAAATCACTCAATTTATTTTCTATACGTTTTTTCATCAAAAATTGATTAATAAAAAGTAATCAAACAATAGTCGCCGTAGTATAGTTTGCGAGAGTCCCAACAATAACGGCTCTAAATGCAAGATTAGTTATTTCTGACCATCTTGCTTGCTAGGGCTAAAAATTATATACATCTAAAATACAAATACTACTAATATTTGCAGATCCACAAAGAGCATACACTACTATTAATTTTTAGTAGAGGAAGATAAATTGGAGCCCCCCACAAATTCTTGATAAGCAACTAGTTTATTGGTGATTAACGTTGGTACCCAGTAGCCCGCCTGTAATATTCGCTTCCTCCCAAGGAATATCCATCAGCCAAGTAATTGGAGCAAATACAATGCCTAATAGACATTGTATTGATAGCTAAACATCATTAATTACTAAGTTAGCTAGTATTTTATTAAAGATATCAATCAGATATCTAAAGTATTATTTGTTTTCTTTAAAAACACATGCTCTTCCTCTGAGAGAACTACTTCAGTTTCTGGCACTATAATTCTAGAAAAAGTTAAGGCAGCTGGGAGACCAATTAAAATTGAAGATAGAATATGTTGCATGCTATTTGGCACTATACTGTCAATAATATTACTATATAGCAATATAACGAAGCAACTATACCGGTGGTACTACAAGTAATTAAAGAAAATAGCTCACTGCATGTCAATTTGGCTAGATAAGGTTTGATTACTAGAGGGGGGCCTCACTCATCCCAGTAAACATATTTGTAGATACTCTCACGCCTAAAGTCCAACCGATAAATAAAGTTTTCCTGAAAAAAATGAAAACATTTTAATTATTAAAGGCAATATATCCCAGTTTATCAGTAGAGCTCTGATAACAGAAATTACTATTAATATAGATATAAATAAACCATGTAAAGCTAAAATAAATCCCCAAGGGCCTCTAGGGTTTCCTAGATTGCCAAAACAAAATTCTAGGGCTATAAGTCTAGAATTAGAAACCGCCTGCAATCCCTGGAAATTATCAGTAAAGAAGAGGCAGCTACTGGCATTTTGATTAAAAACGCGGCAATTGCAAATTGTAAAAATACTCCAAAACTTACAACCTTCCATGAGAAAGACTTCTTATCTTCACTCAAGACCCAGGCTATAAGGCAAAAGCAAAATATCGCAAAAGTGCTCTAATACACTCCACAAAACAATAAGCACGCTTAACTAATGAAAACTTATATTATTACAATCTTCAAATTAACAATCTCTAATCTAGTTTGTTTTTAGTGTAGAATTTTTATTATATTCGGCCTGCGGATTATTTATTTCAGCCCTCATACTCTTAACAATATCGCTAAAAGCTTGTAAAGATTTAAGCTGAGCAATAAGACTTATCATTTTGCGCTTCTTTTCCGAGTTACGCAGCTCTCTTTTCAATGTACTCATTTAAATTACCTTTTGAATGCTTTAGAATCAAGATCGGTCCTCCTTGGTTTTTTTATCATTACCAAGATACTTGCTATTCTCACACTATAGAGCGCATCGATCTTTTTTACTTCTTCTGCCATTGAAATATCATTCAGTGCCACAGGCCAACCAAACATTGTACCCTAATTATCTGTGCTACGCTTTGCTTCTTCCATATTGTTTTCTATAAACAATTTAGCTCTTTCTAATACTCTATCCAACAAATCTTCGCCTTTTAAATATCTTCAAGCTGCTTTTAGGAACCCCAATTATTGCGGGTTTCTCTAACTCTGCGGCTCTTTTTGGTTCTGTAGCAAGCTCTTTTTTATTTAATTTATCTTGCGAAATATAGACTCTTTCTAAAGCTTTAGCGAAACTCGCATCTGGTATGACTCCTTGAAAGTAAAAAGTAACGACGAAATTTATTTGTGTTACCATTTACTTTATCTCTATTAAGAGCATCCAATATAGCACCACTACTCTGTAAATTTGGACTACCTGATTTAGATATTTGGAAGCTAACAATATATCAATGGCTATTGTTTTCAATGACTAAGGAAACTTCGGGTGCAAGTTCAGTGTATGCCAAAGATTTTTGTGCAGATTAATTTAAAATTTAGTATGCAATAGCAGAGACTACAAATTCTCCAATAACATCTGCAGAGTCCGGGGGGTCATACCTACCCGCTTTCTTAGCTTACGAAAACTGTTTGATCTTTTAACTTGATGGAGATTTAGCTGGTTATTTTCTGTCCTAAGCATTTGCTGGCCAGGACTTTTTACCACTAGTTTTATTTCTAGAACTTTTAAAAGTAGAAAAAAGAAACAGCGGCATACTGAAAATAAATTGCTAATAAATAACAAACAAAAAGCAATAATATACTAAAAAATATTAATAATTTATTTCCTTATTCTGAAACTCAAACCGGCAAATTTACTATTAAATTTAGCAACTTCACTATTTTTAGTATTAACATACCCAGATTCTTTAGTCCAAGCAGGATGAGTTTTTGGATCAATATCCAGCCTTAAAGAAGTATTTTTATAAGTAGAGCGGACTATAAAAGTTGCACCATCAGTTTGAGTAACTTCCACCTCACGGTAATTATGATGCATTGTTCCTCTTTTAATCTTCTTCATTGCAGCAGCATTCATATTTTCAGCAGTAGTTACAATAGTTTGTTTTTTAGGGGATTCTTTAACAGCTGTTGCTTTTTTAGTTGCCATAAGCCAAATAATTCAAAGTAAACAAATTTGAATGCAAAAGATACATCTAAGAAGCTTTTTAATCAAGATGATTTTTGTAAATTATACAAAAATTGTATAAAATATGTAAAAAGTTGTATTTACTCATTGACTTTAACTTATATAAAGATCTAATAGAGTACTAAAATAGGTTTCGTGATTATAAATATGGCAGGCAGTTTAAATAAAGTAATATTAATCGGAAATGTAGGGAGAGATCCGGAAATCCGTATTACACAAGATGGTAGAGAAATTGCATCTTTTTCATTAGCAACTTCAGAAGCATGGCGCGATAAAGGTAGCGGCGAGAAAAAGGAAAAAGTTGAATGGCATAAGGTGGTCATTTTTCAACCTTATCTAGTCGGAGTAGTGAAAAATTATGTACATAAGGGTTCCAAAATTTACCTAGAAGGATCATTGCAAACTAGAAAGTGGACCGATCCAAATGGAGTTGAGAAGTATACTACAGAAGTTGTTCTACAACCTTACAGCGGTATTTTATTGTTGCTTGATGCACGTTCGAACGATGAAAGCAGCTTTGACGAGGTAAAGAGTTTAGCTTCTTCTACCAAAGAAGAAAGAAGCAAGCCTTATCAAGTTGAAGAAATCGATGATGACGAAATTCCTTTCTAGAAAAAAATATCGGCCGGGAGTTGGAATAATCCTCTTAAATCAAGAAAAGCAAGTATTTATTGGACAGCGAGTTGACTTGGTGGTTGAAACTTGGCAAATGCCACAAAAGGTGGCATAGATGGAGAGGAAGCCACTCTCGAGGCAGCTCTTAGAGAACTTATGGGAGAGGTTGGCACTGACGATGTAGAATTGATACAAACGTCAACAGAATGGTATTATTACGACTTACCAACGGAACTACAACCGATTCTATGGGATAACCAATATGTTGGACAAAAACAAAAATGGTTTTTGTTTAAATATTTAGGTGCAGATACTGAAATCAATATAAAGACAAAACAACCTGAATTTATCGCATGGAAATGGACTGAATTTGCTGATTTACCAAATATTATAGTGTACTTTAAGAAACACCTTTATTTAGATTTAGTTGAAGAATTTGAATCTACAATAAAAAACTTAGCATGAATATCGAGGAATTTTATTTCGTTTTACCTAGAGAACTTATAGCTCAATTCCCTGCGGACCCGCGAGGAAGTTCTAAACTTTTATATTTCGACCCACACCAAAAAATTCATGATCAGGTTTTTGATTATATAAGATTCCTTCCTTGCTGAAAATATATAGTATAAATGCAAAAAAACTAACGCTTCACTGAATATAGTGCATCAAATTAATGATAACAGCTGGCAAGTTATGGTCAAGCCAGCAAATAAGCTAGAACTCGGAAGTATAATATTCTTTGACTAAGAGGGTAGCCTTGTAGCCAAGGTTATAGAGAAAGATGCCAAAACCAACTACATAGTTATTGAGTTTTTAGGACCTACCTATAGGATATCTTTTCAAAAATACTAAAATTAGGAGCCATGCCTCTACCTCCTTATATAAAGAGAGAAAGTGCCAACTCAAATGATTTTGATAATTATCAAACTGTCTACCCAAAAAAGAGATATGGCGCTTTTGCAGCACCTACAGCTGGCTTACATTTCACGCAAAATTTATTAGAAAAAATTACTAAAAAGGGAGTAAATATTCAATTTTTGACTCTACATGTTGGCCTAGGTACATTCGCTCCTATAAAAACCCAAAATATTGAGGAGCAAAAATGCATACTGAAAATCTCATCTTAAATCAGACAGTATGTGAGGCAGTAGACTATGCGAAGCAAAATTT
Source organism: Candidatus Midichloria sp. (assembly GCA_030073355.1). Taxonomy (GTDB): domain Bacteria; phylum Pseudomonadota; class Alphaproteobacteria; order Rickettsiales; family Midichloriaceae; genus Midichloria. Next base: position 18,668 of record JALDTH010000012.1, read on the forward strand.
TAGGCAGCTTAATCATCTGAGTTTTAGGATCAGACACAGCATTTAGTAAGTCCTCATTAAAATTAATTAAATCCGGCTTTTTAGTATTATAATTAATATCATAAGCCAACTGCAGCTGCACTAATAGATTAATATTATAATCAATACCCAATGCTGCTTTAAAAAAGATTAAATCATTATTTTTGCCCAGAAAGGATTTAGGGCTTACAGCGGAAGTCGTAATATGGATTACCCAGCCCCCTATGAATGCCCCTATGAATGGGCTTATCTCAGAATCTTTTTTTAAGTAGTAAAGCAAGCTAGTTGCAATACTGAATTGATATGCCTTAACTTTAAACATACTCAATGAAGTTAGGGAACTCCCTTGGTTATTACCATAAAACTTGTTATTCAATGAATAGTTAAAATTCACTTCCCACCTCAGGTGGTCAGAAAAATAATATCCCATAGTAGCCCCTACAAGAGCCACTCTCGCTCCTACTTTAGTTTCTGGTGTTCCCTTAGTTATAGTAATTTTAGGAGTCGGTCTAGCCTCGCGTTCAATATAGTACAGTGCAAATTTTTCATAAGAAAGGCTATATCCTGAATGCAGTATCGAATAGTTCCTAACAGGATTAATTACTAAGCAATCATGGTCAACTGAAGCAACCGCACTTCTTATGGACAAAAAAATTAATAAAAAGGTTAAAGATAATCTCATTTTATTATAAAATATGATTATTTATAAGATAATAATGAGTCAGTATGGATAAGGTTAACACTTTATTAACCTTTAAGTTGAATAGACTTATAATTCCATAAAAAATGAGTACTTAGCAATACCTGTTCCTCTCCAAATTATCTACCTGCTTTTGTAAATAACCTAAAAAGTTATCAGTAATAATTTTTGCTATCTCCTGAAAAGATTTTGTCCTTAAGTTTGCAAGAAATAACGCGGTATGAGTTAAATAACTAGGCTCATTAATTTTGCCTCTAAACGGTGATGGAGCAAGAAACGGTGCATCTGTCTTGATAATAATTCTATCTTCAGGCAGCTCTTTAAAAGTTTGTTGAATATCAGTTGCGTTCCTGAACGTTAATATTCCAGAAGCGGAAATATATAACCCCATCAAGCATTAGCAGGCCTTCTGCTCGCAGTAAAACAATGGATTACACCAGTAAATGATTTTTCCTGCATTCGCTCCTTTAGAATTCCTACTGTGTCATCATCAGCTGACCGAATATGAATTATCTTTTTCTGTGATAGTTTATCGAAATCTGGATGATAATAATCCAGACCAGTTTCGCCTATACCAATTACCTTGGACAGCTGACAAAACTCAAGTATAGAGGTACACTCTGCAACTCCTTCTTCCTTTAAATAAAGAGGATGGTTGCCCACGGAGCAATAAATATTACCATATCTTTCTGCTATTTCGTAAGTCAAACTTAAATTTGCTAATTTGAGTACAAATTGTTTGCAGTATAGTAACATCCAACTTTAAAGCTCGTTGCACAACCAGCTCTAAATCTTTATTTAGCTCTTCAAAATCGAGGTGGTAATGACTATCAACTAACATACGAAATCATATTAATAAGCCCTTATACTACTTATTATTTAATACATCCTATATTGTCAATATTATCATTAATTCTTTTTTTAAGGGTCGGAGCAACTTTGAATTTAACAATATCACGAGCCGGTATCTCAGCTTCTACCATAGTCCTAGGATTACGACCAGTTCTTGATTTTTTCTTCTTAATTGTAAATAACCCAAATAGTCTAATCTTCACCTGCTTATTATTCAATATGGCATTTAATAATGAATCTATAATATCATCCACAACTTCTGACGCTTTATTGATATTGAGGCTCGTATAACGCCTTATAGAACGTGCTAGATGTTCTCTAGTAATAGTATTTCGCTGTAAAAAAGGCATTTGTTTGGTTTGTTTCATATATTTCTGTTGTTTATACAAATATTAAAATTTTCATTTATCGGTCCATTGAACTAACGAGACATAAATATCATAAATAAATCTATTTAAGCAACATAATTTTATTAAAAATATTTTTCAACAAAAACAATTAAAGGATTTAACTCGCTCTATAATATGGTATTTCAACCCATGACCGTGCTGCAACACTACCTTAACTCCTTTTAGATCAGCTCTACAATAAAGTAAGATATCACAACCAGAGGTCGAAGCTTTTTGTGTCATTTCTCCTATGCCCCCTCTCAATGCTTTTATATCTAATGCATCTGTAATAATCAATCCGTTAAATGTAATATCTCTATCTCTTTTAATGAAGTCTATTGCTTTTTTAGAAAGCGTAACTAGTACTTCATCATCAATTGCTGTAAAAACCACATGCGCTGTCATAGCTAATTTCATTGCACCCAACTGCTGAAATACCTTAAAATCAGTTTCTAATAAAGTTTTTAGATCTATAGATACAACTGGAAGCTCCAGATGGCTATCTACTAAAGCGCGACCATGTCCTGGAATATGTCTAATCACAGACTGCACTTTTGATTCAGCTAAGCCCTCATCTGCTGCCTCACACAGCGCAACAACTGTATTAATATCGTTACCGTAACTTCTTACTCCTATTATTGGATCTGCCCAGTCATACTGCTGCTACTGATGCGCAATTTACATTAACACCTACTTCTCGTAGTTGTTTTCCAACAAAAGCAAAATCAGATCTTAATCGTTCTTGAGCTGCATTAAGATTGATTTTAGCATCTTGATTATATTTTATGGCATTTGGCAGCACTTTAAAATGAGGCTCTTTTAACCTGGATACCCTTTCTCCTTCTTGATCAATTAGGATAAGGATATCATCACGCCCAGATGCTTCTTTTAAAGAGTCTATAAGCCTTCTTAGTTGGGTAGGATTCTGATAATTCCTAGAAAACAATATATATCCAAGTGGCTGATATTTTTTAAACAATAGACTTTCTTCAACAGTTAAATCAAAAGATTGGACTGGTACTACGGCAGATCTAATCTCTTGGTAATCTAATGATATTGCATTCTCCTCCTGACGATTTAATTTTTTGGCAAATCATGCTTCCTATTTTTTCATTAATCGCTTCAGCTGTTTCCAACTTATAAGTATCTTTATCTACTTGCACAATCTTAAATTTAATTTGAAAAAGCTCTTGGTAACTATTTGCAAGTCTACGTGATCTTATCTCAGCTGCCTCTTTAGTGCTAGTAGTGCCAAAACTGATTAAAGAGTTTTTATCTGAGTCCTGGTCAAGCATAGAAAATGGGCTCTCTACAATTTGAATTTCCTTTTTTAAGTATGTAGATCTTAATAAAACTAATAAATCCTCGTTTTCTCCTGGGGATATTGCATAGTTTCTGATTTCTTTTTTAGGATTGGATTTAAGATTATCATATATAGTTTTGTTTTGGTGCATCACGACTAAACCCGCTGAGTTTTCTGGTTGAAATTTAAATTCTTTTTTCACCTGTTTCACAAGAGGCAATTTGGCCAAATCTACAGGTTTTGCATATTTGTGCGCACGATCAAATAGTGCCAAAAATACCATAAGTGCAAAAGTAAAAATGCTGAGCTCAATTACTCTGAACTTTTTTATTAAATTCGATCTTTTTTTACGCCTGCTTCTCATTATTATACAAATTATTTCTTGGCAAATTTTATATTGGTGATATTCTAACTCATAAAATCTTTTTTTTTAAGCTATATTTATTATGACTGGCCGTTTTGGTGAATTACTTCTCATATTATTAATTATTCTAGTACTTTTTGGTGCTGGCAAGCTACCTAGAGTAATGGGTGAAATAGGGCGTGGGATAAAAGCTTTTAAGAATAGTTTAAACAATAAGTTAGAAGACGATAATGAAGACAATAAAAATTAATTATACCGTCAATTCAACTTATAATTTTATTAATAAAAAAATTTATTGCAAATTCTTTCATTATCTTGTTATACTCAGAAAGTAAACATTGCGTTGTTGTTTTATAATAATAGTTTTGCCCTTAAGAAATTTGTTGTCATTTTATGAAAGAAGCTGACCCCGATAGTTTTTATAGTGTAAGTGCTAATGTTATTATCAGAGATTGTGAATGGTTCGATATTACAGGCTTTGAGGATATCGAACAGTACATACGAAACGTTTTATTTTTGGTCTTAAATTGTACAGGGTTTTTAAAACATATGCATGAGGTGGAAGTGGCGGTCCTGTTAACGGATGATGACGAGTTAGAACAATTAAATCACGAGTTTCGCCATAAAAATGGCCCTACCAATGTCTTATCTTTTCCTGTCCACGAGTTTTCTAGAGATGACTTTTTCTCTCTTCCGATCCAAGAAAATGAAAAATTCTTTTTGGGAGATGTAGCTATAAGTTACCAACGTGTTTTTCAAGAAAGTATAGAACAAACTAAAACCTTTAAAGCGCATTTTACTCATATACTGGTGCACTCCTTTTTACACCTACTTGGTTATGATCATATTGAGGAAACTGATGCAGAAATAATGGAAAGAGTTGAAATCTCTATAATGAACTCAATGGGCTTTAAAGATCCTTATCTCCTAGAACATGTTACAGATACCCTACAAATCAAATACTAATTTGTTACCTCTTAATACAACATTTATGTTAAAAAAATTATTTAGGCTATTCAAAAAGAAGAGCAGAAGTGATGAAATAAGACAAAATATTGATATTTATATAGATAAAGATGGCCACATAGACAATGATTTACTAAATACTTCAGAAAGAAATATTATAGAAAACCTTTTATCTTTTAGAGATCTTAGGGTAAGTGAGGTGATGATACCAAGGACGGACCTTATTGGTATAGGAAGCTCTTCTACCTTTGAAGAAATCAAGCAACAATTTATTAGTACTGGTTATACTAGAATGCCGGTATATAGAGAAAACCTGGACGATATAGTGGGTTTTTTACATATAAAAGACTTTATCCATTATATGGATGGTAGTAAAGCTTTTAAGATGTCTGACGCGACACGTAAAATAATTTATTCGCCTCGTTCAACCAAGTGTATAGATTTATTATCCAATATGAGAAATAGTACAACCCATATTGCAGTAGTTCTAGATGAGTACGGAGGAACCGAAGGCATGGTGGTAATTGAAAATTTAATTGAAAAGATCGTAGGCGACATAAGGGATGAACACGATCAAGTGAGTAAAGTCTTTATTAATAAAATCAGCGAAAACCACTATACTGTTGACGCGCGAGCGGCAATTCAAGATGTAGAAGAAATCTTAAATTTCAGCTTATCGCAAGAGGATGGAGAATATGAAACATTCGGTGGCTTTATCTTATCGTACCTAGATCGTGTCCCTATTAAGGGAGAAAAAATAATGCACCCTATGGGCTTAGAAATTGAAATCATAGAGGCCGAGCCCCGCAAAATAAAAAGCACTAAAATTAAGATTACTAAAGCTGAAAACTCGGAATAGATTGCAGTTTGAAGTTTTATCTAATAGTTTCATTATTTTGTCTGCTAATACAATTAGCCTGTGAAATTATAAAGCCAGCTTAATCTGATTCTCAAGAATATTAAATTCAAACTTCTGTCTATAATTTTATTGCGCTAATACAAAGTTTAGATTGAGTTATATATATAAGGTTGGCTTCTTATGTTGCATTCATAACAAAGCTTTAACGAATATTGGAACCTGAGTTTTGGATAAGAACAGTTAAAGAAAGTGGTATTTAGAGATCTGAATAAGGTACTATATGTTTATTTT
>JALDTH010000130.1 GCA_030073355.1 Candidatus Midichloria sp.
TATGAAAGTAGTGCAGATTACTGGCCTTATAATCACTAAGTTAGATAGCAGTGCAAAAGGAGGCATAGTGCTGACCTTGACCCAAAAATATAAAATTCCGATATATGCAATTGGCATAGGAGAAGACATAGAAGACCTCAATTCTTTAGATCCTAAGTTGTTTGCAGATGCTATTGTGCACTACAGCTAAGCATTATGAGTTAAATTTATGAAAGTGCAGAGAGTTCGATGCTTACAATCTTTGAG
>JALDTH010000131.1 GCA_030073355.1 Candidatus Midichloria sp.
CTACTAGAGTCTGAAGAAAATAAAGAGATATTAGGTGGTTTTATTATCAGAGTCGGTAATAAAGTGCTGGACTACTCATTAAGAAATAGGCTAAATAAGCTAAAAAAGTACTTGAATGAGGGTAAGGAATGAAGGCTTCAGAGATATCTAATGTATTAAAACAAAAAATCTCAGGTTTTCAGGAGGTTGCATCTCTTGATGAAATAGGGCAAGTTGTTAAAGTGTCGGATGGAGTTGCTATAGTG
>JALDTH010000132.1 GCA_030073355.1 Candidatus Midichloria sp.
GGCATAGGTGATGTTGTAATACTAGATAGAACTGCTGACTACGCTAAAGGTAAAGCCTTAGATTTAGAACACACTTTACCAATTGAAGGAACCGACACTAAAATAACTGGAACTTCAAACTATCAAGATATAAATGGTGCGGATGTAATAATTGTAACAGCCGGCATTCCTCGTCAACCTGGAATGAGCCGCGACGATCTTCTAAGCACTAATGCTGAAGTTATGAAAATAGTAGGTGAAGGC
>JALDTH010000133.1 GCA_030073355.1 Candidatus Midichloria sp.
ATCTTTCATCGTCAGATAATGAGGAATTGATAATGCTTTAGCTGCTTCAAATTGCCCCTTATCAATTGCTAAAATCCCGCCTCTTACAACTTCAGCAATATACGCACTAGAATTCATCGAAAATGCTACTAAACCAGCCACTGTAGGAGAGATTCTAACCTCAAACACTCCAGAAATCCCAAAATAAATAATACTCAATTGAACCATTAAGGGAGTCCCACGAATTAGTGAGATGTAAAGC
>JALDTH010000134.1 GCA_030073355.1 Candidatus Midichloria sp.
CCTTTGACTCCTTCTATCTTGTCTTTTAAGTCTCTTGCTAAGGTAACTAAACTCCTTTCATCGACATCTCCGGTAACCATTACGTTTAATACTGGCTCTAAACTTAGGTTTATTTAATTCACAGTCGGGGTATCACAGCATCTTTTGGCAGAGTTTGGTTAAAAGTAGTATCGCCAACTTTATCTCCTACACCTCTTAAAGCTCTATCACTATCAAACCCTGCATTGAATTCAAGTATTA
>JALDTH010000135.1 GCA_030073355.1 Candidatus Midichloria sp.
ATATACTCGCATTCGATAAAAAAATCACTAATATACAACAGGTTCTTCCTCTTTTAGAAGCTGTAATGCAACAAGGTAGACCGCTTTTAATCATCGCTGAAGATGTTGAAGGCGAAGCTCTAGCAACACTAGTAGTGAACAGATTGCGCGGTAGTTTGAAGATCGCGGCAGTTAAAGCTCCAGGCTTTGGTGACAGAAGAAAAGCTATGCTTGAAGATATTGCCATTATAACAGGTGGAC
>JALDTH010000136.1 GCA_030073355.1 Candidatus Midichloria sp.
GTGCATATACGAACGATACGAACGGCAACAGAATTATTAGTAATGCAGAAAAGTATAGCCTATTAAAAAGAGCTTATTATGAAGCAATGCGATCTGAGTTCTTACAAAAAGTAGTCAGGCTGCTTGCGCTTCTTTTTAATAATCAAATTTTATTTGAATATACGGTTGATTTAATTAACCAATATGCAAAATTTCATGATTACTTAAAAGATATCGATACTGAAGAACGGCTTTTAGG
>JALDTH010000137.1 GCA_030073355.1 Candidatus Midichloria sp.
ATATTACTGGGCGTAAGTTTGCAGATATGCAAGTAGTAGTAAATGGCGCAGGAGCTGCAGCAATTGCGTGTATAGGATTATTAAAGTCTATGGGCTTAAAAAATGCAATTCTTTGTGACACTAAAGGGGTTATTTACAAAGGCAGAACTGAAGGGATGAATGAATGGAAGACTGCTCATGCCGTAGATACAGATAAAAAAACATTAGCAGAAGCGGTAGCTGGAGCTGACGTATTTTT
>JALDTH010000138.1 GCA_030073355.1 Candidatus Midichloria sp.
CTAAGATTCCTAAGGTTAAGCTAATTATTGAAAATTCCCCAGTTATCGAACGCCCTGCTAAAATGAAAAATATAGCTAGAATTGTCGAGATCACAAAAGATAAGCTATTAGCTCTGAACCCTAAGAAACCAGCTGCTAAAGGAACTAAAATAACTGGTTGCCAAAAATTATCTGCCATCCACAACAGCGAGAAAATGTTACTTTTTGATAATGCTAAAAGCGTAGATAAGATAGTAAT
>JALDTH010000139.1 GCA_030073355.1 Candidatus Midichloria sp.
ATAAAGGGCCTATGCAAATCTTCAATTTTAACATTAAAAGCCTCTTCAAGTTCTCCGATTGAGCCATAAACTTCTATATATGGATATTCAGGATCATCGCTTCGCCATACAGGAATAGGACAGCCCCAGTATCTATTGCGGGAAATCAGCCAATCTCTTGCATTCTCTAGCCACTTTCCGAATAACCCATCTTTAATATGGCTAGGGATCCAATTGATCTGTTGATTATTTTTAAGC
>JALDTH010000013.1 GCA_030073355.1 Candidatus Midichloria sp.
AAATAAACATATAGTACCTTATTCAGATCTCTAAATACCACTTTCTTTAACTGTTCTTATCCAAAACTTAGGTTCCAATACTTGTGAAGAAGAGTATGATAATCTATCCATATTTAACAGCAGCCTAGATTCTATTATCGATTTTTAGTTAGATTTTTAAGAGAAAAGGCTTAGCAAAGCAGGGGAAGGTTTGATAGCTAACAGAGAGCTTTTATTAATTTCTTCTATCTTAGGAAACTCTTGAAGTACTTTGGTGTTACCATAATATTCTATAGCTTTTTTATTCTCTTCGTTTTTATCGCCATTCATGATAACTCCAAGGACTTTAATATTTCTGTTTGCTAAAGCTCCTAACGTGAGGCATGTGTGGTTAATAGTTCCAAGAGTTGACCTCGCGACCACAATCACTGGTAAATTTAAGTGTTGAATTAAGTCCAAAATTGTGTGCTGTTCATTAATAGGTACTAAAACACCTCCTGCTCCTTCTACTATAAGGGGCTCAAGTAGTGGCACCTGAATCTTATTAATATCAAGGACTTTGTTATCAAGACGAGCAGCAAGATGAGGAGACAAGGGTTGGGTGATACGTGCATATTCTTGAATCGTGTTGATTCCTAATTGCTGAGCAAACTCCTTGTCTGTAAGAGGTATAGAGCCGGATTGAATTGGCTTCCAATAGTGGTAATTAAAATGCAGGCATAACCACGATGATATAATGGTTTTGCCGATATCTGTATCAGTTCCTGTAACAAAAATTCTCATTTCTCCAATATAGCAAAAAATACTTCGTAGCGAGTCTCAATTGGTTCTTTATAGTTATCTAAAAGATTTTTTACTAGATATTTGTTATCATTATTACTTACATTCGCGCCCAATTTTTTAAGATACTTAACCATTTCAAGAGCATTATTAAATTTTATTATATAGGACTCGTTAAAAAACCTATACCTATGAGGGTTGAGGCATAGGCAAATCTCTTCCAATTCTTTTTTAGTATGAAAACTAGGGGAAGAGATGTTAAATTGATGTAGTATCTGATACCACTCTTTGAAATTCTCTTCTAGTAATGTTGAAAATGCTAGAGCTGCAGTTTTGTTATAAAGTTTTTTTAGTACGCCTTGTATATCAGGAAACCATTGTAGAGACATACTTGAGGTTACGAGATCTGAATATTCTAAATTTAGAGTATTAGCATCTCCTACAAGATAATTAATGTTCTGACAGTTAATAAATTTTGCCTTAGCGATTTCGATCATATTATGAGCTAAATCATTTGCGGTATAAGTAGCATAAGGTAGGTGTTTTAAAAGCTCTTCTATTATAAAGCCAGTGCCTGTTCCAATGTCAATAATCCGTCTAGGCTCTTTGTTAGCCAAGTCATTAAGAATTTCTTTGACTAACATATGAGCAATGGATCTTTGTATATGTCCTACTGACTCATAGCTAGTAGCACTTTTATTGAAAGAGTGTTGCACTTGTTTTAAAAACATTTCAGAAACTCCTTAATTGATATGGCGACTTGCTTGCTATTAAGACATCCTAATAAATGTTTAGAATTTGGCATTTTTTTTAATTGCACGTTTGGATAATGTTTGAAATTTTCTTCTATAATATTTACTGGGACCACTTCATCATCTGTAGTATACAAAATAAGAATTGGTATCTCCATAAATTTCTCAAATAGAGATTCGTGAGTGTATGATAATAAATTAAGGTCATTTGTTATTCTATAGAAATCAATGTTAGTTGCTACAATTCCATTAAAGCTCTCTATAGTATTTTGAGGGTTCTCATTAAAATTTTTTTTCATTATTGCAAGCTCTAGCGTTCTTCTTCGATTGAGACTTTTATCAGAGGCTAAAAAATTATTAAATGCTTGAAGCCCAATTAAAGCTTTGAAGGTGGTTTTCGATTGCAGCAATTTGACTAAACCAAGGGAATGCCCGACGCCGATCCAATGGATTTTTTCATTAACTTGTGGCAAGTACTCTGATCTATAGTAGCCATGATCCAACACAATGCATGGATACTCTTCGAAGTGGGATAAAAGATTATCCCAATAAGATTTGTTAAAAGCCCATCCATGTGAAAAAATAAAACCTAACTTCATAAAGTACTCAATGCATAAAGCAGTTGATTAATGTCATCTTTGGAATGGGCTATAGAAAGAGCTACCCTAATTCGTGCAGATGGTACTGTTGGTTGCCTTACAGCTGAAACCACAATATTTTTATCTCTTAATTTGTCAGCTATTTCGACTACTAACTTATTGTCTTTTAATATAATAGGGACAATATGTGTTGTGGATAGACCTGTATCAAATTCCATTTTTCTTAGTTCTTCTCTTAGGAAGTTTGCATTATTAAACAGCTCTAAGCGTTCTTTATCAAGAGTAGAAATCTTGTCCCAAGCTTTAGCGGCTGCACCAACGATCATAGGGGAGACGGCGGTCGAATATATAAAACCTGAGCATTTATTAATTAAATAATCCTTAACCTCCTCTGCGCAGGCAATATAAGCGCCGCATCCCCCTATGGCTTTGCTAAAAGTACCCATAGCTACATAATTGATTTCACTATGATCTAAATAAGTTGAAAGGCCGTACCCTTTTTCTCCTACTATTCCTGTTGCATGCGCTTCGTCTAAAAATAAGAAGACCTCGTATCTTTTACAAATTTCGGCAATTTTGTTAATATCTAAAATATCACCATCCATTCCATATAAGGTTTCTGCAATAAGGAATTTAGGCCTTGGATCTGTGCTATAAGAATCCAGTAAGTCAGTTAAATGATTATAGTTGCTGTGGTTATACCTAATTAATTGAGCCCCCGCTAGTTTTACTCCATGATATAAACTTGAATGGTTAAGCTTATCAAAAAAAACTAAAGGCTGAGCTTTTAAAACATCGGTAGATAAGAGTGTAGAAATAACAGAGATATTTGCTTGATATCCAGAACTAAATATCAGTGCTGCTTCGGTATTTTTATTCTTTGCGATTTTTTTTTCCAATTCATGAAAAATAATTTTATTGCCTGAAAGCAGCCTTGATCCGGTGCTTCCAACGCCAAAAGTTTTACCAGCGTCGTAAGCAGCTTCTAGTATTTCTTGACTATTAGAAAAATTTAGATAGTCATTACTACTGAGATCAATAAAAGAATTGTTTTGTGTAGTGTGTTTTATTTCTCTAAAAATATTGTTTCTCTTTAAGTGTAAACAGTAGCTTTTATATAATTCTAATTGCATGAGGTTAATAAATATATGAAAAAATGGTCATTTGAAGAAGCATTTAAGTTTTTTAATTCTCCATTCCATGAGTTGATTTACCAAGCCCAGACGGTCCATCGAGAGAATTTTAATCCTAAAAAAATTCAAGTTAGTACGCTTTTAAGCATTAAAACAGGCAGTTGTCCAGAAAATTGTTCTTACTGCCCACAATCAGCGCATTTTGAGACTGGATCGAAAAAAGAAGGACTAATGGAGCTAGATAGAGTTTTGGATGCAGCTAAGAAAGCTAAAGAAGCTGGGAGCCAAAGGTTTTGTATGGGAGCGGCCTGGCGGGGACCGCGCGATCAAGATTTAGAAAAAGTCTGCGAAATGGTCAGAGGAGTAAAAAAACTTGGTCTTGAAACTTGTGTGACTTTGGGGCTGTTAAAAGAGCATCAAGCTCAAATGTTAAAAGACGCTGGGTTAGATTTTTATAATCACAATATTGATACTTCTCCTGATTATTATGAAGAGATTATCACTACCAGATGCTTTGAGGATAGGTTAAACACCATAGAGCATGTTCAAAAGGCTGGGATTAAGGTTTGCTGTGGTGGTATTTTAGGAATGGGTGAATCAAGTGAGGATAGAATCAAGATGCTATTAGTGCTTGCCAATATGAATAATCCACCAGAATCAGTACCAATAAATAAGCTGATTAGAATTCCTGGAACGCCTTTAGAGGATGGTGAAGATATTAGCCCTATTGAGTTTGTGCGCACCATTGCATTGGCAAGGATTATGATGCCGAAATCTTATATTAGACTTTCGGCTGGAAGAAGCGAAATGAGTGAAGAGCTACAAGCTTTATGTTTTTTTAGCGGAGTGAATTCTTTATTCTATGGTGAACAATTGCTGACCGCTCCAAATCCTGTACCATATCAGGATAATCAACTATTTAAAAGGTTAGGGCTTGAAAGGCTGTAGCCTCAAAGTTGTATTAAAAACAGGAACAATATTTACTATAGTAGCTGTACCCATTACTTAAAGGTGTTATATATTATAATTAGGAATAACCCTAAATAGATTTAAACTTTAAGTAAGTGTATTATTAGTTCTTCGAGGTAAGGTAGTGTTTATAACATGTAAAGTTATGATTTGATATTTTTCAAGAGCCTTGTTAATAAAAAATATGAATTATTTCTTTACTTTAATGCGCCATAGTATTCAAATGAAAAGTAAGCTCTAGCCTGTTAGGTCGTAGTTTGTATTTGTAAAAGAATTTCTCTAATGATTCGTAACTTGCTGGAGTAATGCAATAGGGAGGAATAAGAATGCAAATATTGATTTCTGGCAAGCATTTGGATATAGGTGAATCCTTACGCCAACATATTATGTTTTCTGTTAAGCATAATGTGATAAAGTTCTTTGAATATGCAATCAAATCCCACGTTACTATTTCAAAACAAAATCACTTATTCAAAACCGATATTATTGTTAATGAAGGGACTGGAACTGGGACTATAATAAAAAGTGATACTCAAAGCTTTGATCCTTACAAAAGCTTTGACGAAGCTATGGCAAAATTGGCTAAGCAGTTACGAAGATATAAATCAAAAATAAAAAATCATCATAAAAGAAAGATTGAACTAGGTACTTACCTGGATAGCGTAAAGTATGTTATTGAAACACAAAAAGATGATGTAGGTGAAGTAGCGGATGAAACGCCCATAATCATAGCTGAAAAGCCATTTCAAATTGAAGAAATGAGTGTTGCTAACGCAGTAATGCACATGGACATTATGGACTTACCAGCGTATATATTTATAAATAGCCAGACCGGTGCTACCAATGTTGTTTATTATAGAAAGGACAGAAATATTTCCTGGATAAGAAAATAGCTTAAAGGAAATACTTTTTTGCTTAGAGCCGATATGGTTTACTTGTAGATGGTGCAGTAAGTGTAGTATAATCTTCTTTAAAAGATGATGTATATTAAATTAGTTTGTCACAATTCTTCGTTTGTGGTAGAAGCTTGGGTTAAGTAATTTTTTGCCAATAATACTATGAAAATAGATGCTAATAGCATAAGAGCGGGAAATGTTTTAGAATATCGTGGAAAGCTTTGGGTAGTTTTGAAAAGCATGCACACTCAGCCAGGTAAAGGAGGAGCTTATATGCAAGTTGAGATGAAAGAAATGCAGGCTAGAACTAAAACCAATGTACGCTTTAGAAGCAGCGAAACTGTTGAAAAAGCTTATCTTGATACTAATAACTTGCAATACCTTTATACTGAAGGCAATAAAGTGGCGTTGATGGGTATGCAGACCTATGAGCAGGTTGAGGTTGATTTAGAATTAATAGGAGATCTGGCACCATTTCTTAAAGAGGGTATGAATCTTGTAGTACAGCTCTATGAGAGTAAGCCGGTATCAGTTTCTTTGCCTGAAAAGGTCGAAGGAATAATTGCTGAGTGCGATCCTGTCATTAGAGGACAAACAGCCACTTCTTCTTATAAACCAGCCGTACTTGAAAATGGAGTTCGTATTATGGTTCCACCTTTTATCAATCAAGGAGACAAAATTTTAGTAAGTACAGTAACCTTAGAATATTTAGAAAGGGCTTAGTTAATGGCTTTAGATAAAGAAATTATTTTAGGTTTACTACAAAAAGCTTTTAAGGGTGCTGAAATAGAACTGATAGATTATGCTGGTGATAGCGATCACTATGAACTAAAAATCAAGCATAAAAGTTTTGAAGGGATATCTAAGTTGCAGCAACATAAAATGGTATACAATGCACTTGGTAAATACATTGGTAATGAATTACATGCAATTTCTATAAAATCATCAGCGGTTAAAGTTATGAATAAGGATATTTTTGCACAGATAAGAGAAATAATAGGGAACAACGATGTAGTATTATTTATGAAAGGTACTGCAGGGACTCCCATGTGTGGATTTTCAGGACTAATTGTACAAATTCTTAATAAACTAAGAGTTGAATTTGTTGATATTAACATTCTTGAAGACCAAGACCTTAGGCAGGGAATTAAGGATTTCTCAGATTGGCCAACGATTCCGCAGCTCTACATTAAAGGAGAGTTTATCGGGGGCTGTGATATAGTGAAGGAGCTTTACCAAAGCGGGGAATTAATTGATATTTTAAAGAGAAATGAGATAAAATATAATTAAACTTATTTTTAGGTAAATTGGGTTGCTATTTGACCCTGAAAATTTTTATTACCTATACCTCCCTGTTGCAGAGTTAAACATTAATGGGATAGCTTTAATTGGTATAGGGGTAATTGTTGGCATAATAGCTGGTATGTGCGGTATTGGAGGAAGTATCATACTTCTACCAATACTCATTTTTTTGGGTATTCCCATTCATATCGCAGTTACCACTGCTTTAAATCAGGTTTTAGCGACTTCATTTTCAGCCTCTCTTATTTACGCTAGAAAGAATTTGATAGATTATAAACTAGCTACGTTCTTGATAAGTGGCGGGCTCATAGGGATTATATTAGGTATTATTCTTTATCACTGGTGTTATAATATAGGAAAGCTCGATATCTTTGTCTCTCTCGGCTTTTTATTTACTTTGTTATCAATAGGCACTTTTAATGCGAAGGAGGTAGCGATTTTATTGTACTATCGGTATAAAAAAATTTCCACACCGCCAAAACCCTTACCAAACTGGGTACAGAGGATTTCATTTTATAAAACAAAATTTCCTAGTTCTAAAAACAAGCTGAGTGGCATATTTCCTTTATCGTTAGGGGTACTAAGCGGGGTTATGCTTTCTTTTATGGGACTAGGCGGCAGCCTAATTATGACCCCTATATTGCTATATATCTTTGGTATTTCTTCTTCGTATGTGGCCGGGACTATCAGTTTTCAAATGGTTTTTACTACATTTATTTCTTATTATATCCACGCTATAGAGTCACAGAGTATAGATCTTGTACTAGCAATTCCATTAATGATTGGTACTGTTTTTGGATCGCAAATTGGTGCTAAGATAGGTTCTCAATTGAGTCAAGAGACTTTTAAAATTATGATAGCTACTGTAACATTATTACTGTGCGCAAAAATAGGATTTGAGTTGTTTGCAGAGCCTGCAAGTATTTATCAAATAGAAGTACTAAAATAATGGATCAAAGATGAGAATTATTGTTTTTCTGTTAATTTTTCTGCCGTGCAAAGCTTTTGCCATACAGAATTTTAAAATAAGCTTATCTAGCGACCAGATTGTGAAAAGTAAGGGTTTTAAAGGTACTAACATTACTCTTGAAATCAAAGCGAATTTTCCCACCCAATTTATCGTTGAAGTTTTAGGCCCTAAATCCCAGTATAGGATTTGGCAAAAAGAGAAGAGATTTGGAATTTGGACGAAATCCAAGAGCTTCATAACTCATAAGGTGTCATCGTATCAATTTATGTCAACTGATATGAATAGTGCTGAGTTAGAAAGGTTTTCGAAGATTTTACTAATAGATATTTTCGGGCGAAGAATTTCATTTATAAACCAAGACCAGTACTCGCCTTTAGAAATGAGCGGGGCTGTATCTGCGCTTTTTCAAATTCAAAAAAATTCTATGTATTACCTGACTTTGCTAAACCAAGAGAATTTAGAAAAAAATAATGTAATACAAATTCCAATGGCTCAAAACATTATGACTGGTGATTATAAAGTGCAAGTATACTTAATTGCTAAAGGCGATAAAAAGATCTATACAAAATCTGCTGAAATTAACGTAAGTAGGGAAGAATTTTATGACAGATTTGAGCAGTGGACTAGGAACTGGCCAAACTTATATGTCATTCTTTCTATTAGTATAACTTTTATCTTCGGTTGGATCGTCAATTTAATTCTAAAAAGATGATAGTGCGATATTTATGCGCACTATCATTTTGATTTTAGTATATATCAATGCCGTGAGAGCTATCACCACCTTGAGCCAGGTCTGGCTCTGCACCTTCAACATAAACCACTTTTTCATAATGGTATACATGTGTTCCAGTTTGCTCTTTAATTTGATCTTCTGCAGCTTTTAATTGATTTAAAGCAATCATTTGATGTTTTAAGAGCTTCGTTTTCTCCTTTAAGGTGTTTGAGACTTTCTACTTCATCTTGTAAGCGTAGCTTTGTTTGAATTAAATCTGTAGAGAATTGGCTTATGTAATAGATCATCTGATATTTTACCAAATCACAGCCTGAATCAGCATCTTTCTTCAGCGCAGATAATATAGTTCTACATTGATTTTGAGAAGCTCTATATATCTAGAAGTTTCCTCATTAGTATTTATGCGCGCATGAAGGTATCATTGTGCATATTTTTCTGTTAGTCCTTTATTTGTTTGGCAAGTTTTGAAAATTGCGCCTAGTTTCTTCAACTTAAGCAGCGAGGTGATCTTTTACTTGTTCTACTACTTTGATTTATACCGTTAAATTGCTTTTTTTACTTTCAGTTTATGTTTATAAGTAATGCTCAGTAACTGTGATATTAGATTTGCCTGTTGGTGTTACGTGCAACATAATTAACTCCTCAATTAAATTTTTAAGTCAGTATTGCAGTGCCACAAACCTATCCTACAGCACTAAAAGTTGATTTGCAACTTTTACATTACTTAATTGGTAAATATATTCGTATACTACCTAAAATTACTATTTTCCATATTTTTTTTAGTCTCAAGAGTCTGGTCTTCTGCTATAAGATTAAGAAAATTTTTTATTTCATTTTTTATATTTTCTGATTCATTATCATATTTTTTTTAAGTAAAAAACAGGGAGCAACTGCAGAGAAGGCTATAGGTATATTGGCTTGAGACATATTTAAATACAAAGCTAAGATATCTGAGCGTATCTAGAGAGGCAACATTATTTATTTCTGTATCGTTTTCATTTTCGTACAAGCATAACTCTTTTAGACAAAAATAATTTTTCTAACATGGTGAAGGCTTTTGTTCCTTCAATTGCAAAAGATAACAGCAATTTGATTGAATTTGTGCTATACTTTTCATAATAAGAATCTCTTCACTCTTGGGGTGCAAGTAATTTGCATCTGTTTGTATATTTGTATGAGAAATAACTTTATCGAAGAATGGCATAAATTAGTAAAACTTATTTCGGAGGAAAAAGGCTTGCATATCGATTGAGTTAATGCAATCATTGGTGGTATTATAAAATTTTGCAGTGCAGCATAATGCTTATATAACAAAATGTTAGTCGGAGGTAAATATTATCTAATTATATAAAGAATAAATTAAGATTGATAATAAGTGCTCAAAAGTTAATCCTTTTATATGTGGTATGAAAATAGGTGAAAAGAGTAAGTTTTATGAGTGGCGTAGTAAAGGCAGATCCACTTTTTGTAGGATTAACACGTCCTACAATGCTTTTTGGAGTGAGCTATACTTTTGCGATACTAAATGGTATGGTATGTATGTTGTTATATATCAGTACATCCAATTTTAAATATTTAGTCTCAATGTTCCCTATACATGCTTTAGGATACTATCTTTGCTCAAAAGAACCTCCTATTTATAGAACTTTTTAAAGTTAGGGCAGAAAAGTGTTCGCGGAGTAAAAATAGACTGTTCCACGGGGCAAATTCTTATGATGTCTATTAAGATTGGTTGCTCCCATGATAAAATTTTTACGTACTAAAGTAGAAAGACAATATATAGCCCAGAACGAATATCCAGTAAGCGGCTTTATACCTTATATTAATCATTCTAATGATACTACAGTTTATACAAGAAATAACCAGTTGGTGCAGGTAGTAAAAGTAGGAGGTTTTTCTTTTGAAACCGCAGATGATGAAGATTTGTATATAAAAAAAAGCATTAGGAACCTGCTTTTTAAGGAGATGGGTGATAATAATATTGCTTTATATTTTCACATCATAAGAAAGGAACATCAAGCTTATCCTGAGGGTTATTACAATATTGATATGCCCTAGGGTTTTGCGAGTTATCTTGATCAAAAATGGTGTAAACGCCACCAGACCAGGAGAGCTTATGTAAATAAACTTTATATATCAATTATAAGAAAGGGGATTAGCTCAAAAAGTTCCGTATTTGATAAATTATTTAGTTTTATTGTGCTTCCGACGGTAAGGGATGGTACAAACCGCTTTGGGGAGCTTATGAACAATTGGAAGAGGCAACTGGCCGTGTTGTAAATTCTTTAAGATAGTACGACACAAGAGTTCTTGGTATCGAAAGAGTTGGAGGTAAACATTATTCAGAACTCGCGGAATTTTTTGCTAAAATAGTGAACTGTGGACAAGAACCAAAGATATTATTCATTCCCTATAATGTGAATTCTACAATTGGTGGACAAAGGTTATACTTTGGTTCTCGTGCTATTGAAGCAAAATTACAAAATGGTAAAAGTAAATTTGCGGGGATTGTAAGATCTTTCTTACGTATGCCTTTTGAGCTTGTCATCACTCAATCTTTTCAGTTTGCTAATAGACAAGCATCAATAAATAGAGTGCAGTTGTAGCAAAATAGGATGATTCAAGCAGACGATAAAGCTGTCTCCCAAATCATGGGGAAATTAGTGAAGCGCTCGATAAAGCAATGGGAGGCGAAATAGCTTTTGGCACACATCATTTAACCGTAATGTGTTTAGCTGATAGTCCAAAAGAACTTGAAAATATTTTGTCTATGTCTGCTGTAGAATTAACAAACACAGGAGGTATCGGGATTAGGGAGAAAATTAATATGGAACCAGCATTTTGGGCTCAATTACCTGGAAATTTTTAAAGACTGGTTAAAAGTCTTACGTAAACTTAATACTCTTGTGATTTTTGCAACTCAAAGCGTAGAAGATGCAAGCAAAAGTGCGATAAGCGATACTTTAATACAACAAACAGCCACTCAAATCTTTCTTCCTAACTTAAAAGCTACTGAAGTATATAAGACAGCATTTATGCTTAGTAAAAGATAATATCAATTAATCAAAACTACTGACCCAGGGAGCAGATTCTTTTTAGTAAAGTAAGGCAATAATGCTGTGATAGCACGTATAGATTTGTCTAGTATGCCAGATATAATAAATTTTTTATCAGGTAGGGCAGATACAGTGATTGTACTGGATGAGGTGAGAAAGGAATGTGGGGATGATCCAAATGTTTGGTTACCGAAGTTTAATAGCCGATTAAAAGAATTAAAGTAATAGTTATGCAACACATAATAAAAAAAATTCCAACTTTTTTTTATTATAATGTTCCCCATTTTAACATTAGCAGAGCACTTGCATTTGACTCTATGATTGAGTTTGAGTCTCGATCTGTGACTGATTCTGGATTTGGTTATTTATAGGGAGGGGTAACATAGAAAATTGCTTTACAAGTGGAAAAGCTACGTGGCCTTAGGAATATGGGGCTTTTAATAATACCCGTATTCCAACAATGCTCAGCAAAAATAAAAATAGCTGTAAAGATGGAGGTGTTGACGGCCTTGCGCTAATAATTAACGTAGGAAGAGGAGTAGTTTATGCTGCAATACTTACTGCTGCTATGCCGGTTGGTACTATATTTGCCTTACTTGTGCTATGGGTATAGAATATTTAATTATGATAGGTCTTTGTACCAATGCCTATATAGTGGCTTCTCATGAATATATAAATTTTGAGCAAGGATGGGTACAATGCGAAGAAAAGGGGTCAAACTTTTTTATTATCATTGTGATTCCTTCTATGACCCAGACACTGGCACAACTTTAAAATCAGGAGTAGAAGAAGATGAAGCCTTGATTGGAAGGACTTGGGAGTGGTATATGGGAGCGGCTTCTCCTTATTGTGCAGGGTAATGGCGGCCAGATATGCCAAAAAAGATATGGTTGGTAAAGTAGTGGTGCATTATGTATCGGGATGGAATAGATTTTGGAGCGGCTTGAACAGGTGTAAAGCTGGAGGCCAAGGAAATCCGAAAAGGCAGGAGCTTATATTAGCTGCAAAAAAATCTGATAATGATAAGTACCAGCTCCCTGCACATTATCATGCATATTATAGGTTTGTATCCGATCTGTGGTTGGTAAGGTACAGTTATGCGTGGTTACTCCTTATACTATTACCAATAAGAATTAGGTGTAGCTATGTTCCACCTCCTGCTGAGGATCTTGATTTAGATGAATTTTTAAAAGTCTACTTACAAGATACCAGGTGCTATTATTTTATTACCGGACGAAGTGATTTAAATGCTTTGGGTAAATCCTTACGGGATACTGATTAGCTTGGGATTCAAAAGAAATACGTGAAGGATTTCTTAAGCAGTGACATGCATATAATTAGCACAGTAATTGGTTGTATGCAGAACTTACTGATGAAGCTGTTTATTGAGCCTAGTGGAGCAAATGTTAATGGACAGAAACCGTTTTTCCAAATTGTTCAAGAGCGTTTAAAATAGATAGTGTATGCTGCACTAGTATTGTATGTCACCTTGGTTGGTATAAAGATTATTACTGCGGCTGAATTACCGCAAAGAGGTGAGTTAATAATGTATGTAATAAAGTTTGGGCTAGTTCTTTATTTCGCAACTGGTAATGCTTAGTATGAAGTTAAAAATGGAGAAAAGGTAGGATTGTATCCAGCACTCTTGTCGGCTTCTAGTGAGATAGCAGGATTTTTTATGGGCGCGCAGAATGATAATGATCCAATAGGTTTTTGCCAATATCAACTCGAGGGTTTTAATCTGTTTGGGGAAAGGGAAATACCAGTATCTGCTGCCATACAATCAACTGGGACTGAAGGCGCCTTTTCTGGTTATATACTAAATCAAACTTTACAGCCTACAATGGGGGCTTCAAGGATAAAGTAAAAATCACTGTCTGGGATCTGATAGACTGTAAGTTATTGAATTACCTAAATCTAGGATCATGTAAGTACACTATTTCAGGTCTCATAGGGGTATGGCTTATTATATCAGCAGCGATTTTAGTTAGTATGCAAGGATTCCTACTCGGTGTCGTATCGTTTATATATTGCCAGATGTTACTACTAGTAATATTTAAGTTTATATATATTTTCATACTATCAATGTTTGTACTTACAATATTGGTTTTAGTTTCTCCTATCATTATTTGTTTCGCTTTGTTTGATTACACAAAAAGCATTTTCCAAAAATGGATGCAACTGATAATTGGTTATATTTTATATCCTGCATTATTACTTTGCTTTTATAACTTTGATGCTTGCAACTTTTGATTCAGTATTTTTTGGAGATATAGATTTAGTTAATAATAGAAATGACGTAAAGAAAGCTTGTACTGGAGTTGATTCTGTATTTTGTACTACTTATGAAGCAGTGGGAGCAGACCCATGTAGCGCTAATCTTGGGAACATTAATGGTACTTTGACAGAAACTTTTGATTTAGGCCTGCTTGGCAAATTTGCTATCCTAAAAGATATCTTCGTTGATACCTACCTTGATGCAGTTTTAAAATTAATGTTATTTACCTTTCTCTTCTATTTATTTCTTGGATCAGTCTCAGGCTTCCTAGAGCTATATTACAGTGGTACAAGATTTGGGAAGTATGGCCAAAGGAAGTATTGATATCGCAGCAATTATGGCTGCAGTTAGTAGTGGTAGAGCAGCTGGTGGTACTAGTGCTGCTGCAAATGAGAGTGGTGGAGTCAAAGGCGGAGGTAAAGGTGGTAAAGAAGGTGATGGCGGAGATAAAGTGCGGGAAGGGATTAGTGCTGCTAGTAGTGGAGGAGGTGGCGGTGGTGGAATACCTGGGGGCGGTAGTTGATAGATTATGCTCAATCTCAATTCTTCTATCCTTTTTATCTTTACGTTGTTAAGCATTTTCTGTACGAATGTTGACGCCGCACTATATTCTGATTGCGTATATGCGTATATAGTTGGAAGTTTGGCGACGAGGATCGAAAGTTAGTTATAGTTAGGCCTATTGGTCAGATATGCTATAAGAGATGTCAAAATGATAACTCTTTTGCGCGCGGTAAAAATTATGCCGGTCTCAGGAAAGATAAAGATGCTTATAATAGCGCAATCAATGGGGTTGGCGATGATTTAAATGCTGATATCATAGATTCTTGTATTGCAGCTTGTCAAAAGGGCGATTTTTTTAAAAGCAGGTATAGAGATTATGATGAAAATCACGATGTAGTTTGGAAAGATGAAATTACCACAAAGGTAGCTTGTGGTACTAGTGGAATTTCAAGTGCAAATTATGATTATTATCAATCTGATCTAGTGGTTGATCCTACTAAAAATCAAAAGATTAGAATCAAGATGCTGGATGAAAGCGGACAAAGTGAAATTGGTAGCTCTATATATCTTTGTGGCTTTAAGACAATGAAATTGGCTCCGGTATGGAACTCTATGCTCAAAAGCAAATGGCCTGATGATGCTACAGTTAATAGAAAAATCACAAATGATAAGGAGGATTGGCATGCAAGAAACTATTATTGGACTGATACTGAAATAGATATCAAAGATGGAGATTATCTAGAGCTACGGTATGGCAGCAATTATATGTTCCAACCTTATTCAGTAGGATACAATACTCCTTTTAATCAAAGCTTACAAGTTTGGAAACCAGAAGCTTTTGGTGGCGGTTTTTTTGGTAATTGGAAATCTATAGAGCTGATAGGATCCCAGTTTAAGTTAGCCGAAATAAATATATTAAGTAGAGATAAAGATGGGGTGCCAACTTCGATTGATTATAGTAATATTGAAGCAATAAATAATAATGCCCTAGATTGGTATGGACTGAAGGGCCGCATCTGGTCAGAAACTAAGCCACTATCAAGTGACTATAATATTATCACTTTTGAAAGCGATTATGGCAGCACTCTTGGAATGTCTATACTATCATGGATTACAGATCCTACAGAATCTGATAATCCAACTAAGCGGACCAAAGAGAGGATAAGAATATTATCATTTTCCGGGGTTCTGCAAGGGTTTTCGGATAAGTATATGAGATTGGCATTAAGACATTATGATAACCCTAATGTACCAGTTAGCACGGAAAGCACTACTGACTATGCTGATAACTTAGGAGGAATGGAGGTTACAATAAAATGACGTGGTTGTAATTTTCGCTCAGGCGAGAGACTGCAATACGTAATAATTCCTGTGAACAGCTCCAGAGAATATATACCAGATTCACCCAACCCAACATAGACTGGCAAGATGTTGATATAAAATCAGATTTTTTCCAGCTGTTGGCAATGAAAAAGGTAACATGTTTTTTAGAATAAAAAGATTGGATCTGGATTATAGTAAGGGATTAGAGCCAACGTGCTCAAGGTTATTCCCGATGCCTTGTCAAAGCACTTTAAATAATGTTACTAATCCAGCAAAATATGCAGCCTACAATACAACTGGTGAGTATTATATTTCTGTGGAAAAAGAAGTGGAAGCAGCACCGGTTTCTGGGAATTTAGCTGAGATTCTGCAAGAAATAGTTGATTACTTATTTAAATAATCCTAGAAATGGCATTGTACCAAAAAAGTTTAGGTATTTTGCTACAGATACTAATTTTATTACTACTGTTAGAGCTTTGTTAGTTTTTTATATAGCATTTACTGGTATTAGTTTTATTACTGGACTTGCACAGCTGACTCAAAAAGAAGCGGTGATTAGAATAGCAAAAATATAGTATGGTGACTGTGTTGATTTCTGATAGGAGTTGGGATTTTTTCAATAATTACTTATTTAATTTGTTTACTGTTGGCTCCGTTAAAGTTAAGCGTGAGAATAGCTGGCTCAATGAATGGTTCTATGCAATTTAATGAGCAAGAATTCTTTAATAATCCTGCGATTATATTTTCTGTGTTTGACGCGCCATTTAGACAATTATTTAGCGCTCAAGTATGGGCAAAAATTTGTATTGCAAAAGTTTTAACGTTGTATTTAGTATCCATCATATCTTTAGGAATCCTTTTTTAGTAGGCCCTATATTCATTTGTTTTATATTATTTCCTTTTACAAAGCAGTTTTTTGATTCTTGGTTTAAACAAATGCTATCGTTTGAGTTACAACCAGTGTTTGTCATTACTGCTGTTGCCTTTTTAAACACCCTCCCTATTGATGACTGCATTATATATGACACTAGGCTTTACCGCTTGTAAAGTATGCATATTAGGTTTTCCTATTTTAGGCTTTGATGTTTGTCTAATCCCTGGATATATAAGCTTGGCAAGCGCTCACCATCCACCCACTGATTCTTTTGGGATTCCAATTAATTCTTTAGCAAGTGCTATCTTTTTCTTGATTATAGGGCAGGCGATGTATGTTTTCTGTAATTTTTCTTCTTCCATTGCCAATAATGGATAGCAACGTCAAGTTTTATGGGATTGAATCTTTCTGAAGCCACGGCTAACGCTAATCCTGTGTTAATGCTTTGTTATCAGCATTTGGATCGCCTAGTGGTGGCTCAGCAGGGGGAAGAAGAGTGGGTGGCAGGGGGCACGCGGTCAGGTAGTAGGGGTAGCAAGGATTGTGCAGGTGGGCAGGATGAGAAATCAAGAAGAGCCCAATTCGGTGAAAACTTAGGACTGGATGATATTAATGCTAACAATAGAAGAGAGGAAGAGAATACTCAAGAGCAGCCTAAAGGATCAGATCGCGATTCGAATAATAGTGGTATTGAGTAAATAGGGAGGGGAGATAATGAATCACAATCTTTATAAATTATCCTTACCAGCCTTTAGAACTATATAGATTAATCTTAGTAACATCAGCTGCTAGTGGAGGAGCTTGTATTGCAGCAGATGATTTCCGGGTTAGGAGGCTCAATTACAGTACCTGCTAATCCTGATGAAGGTATTAACTACTCAAGAGGTTACTAAACTGTTACGTGTTGATCCAAAAAACAGTAAATTGCTCCTTGGATTGATAGCGGGCTATATACTGTCGGTAATCCGCCAGACCCTAAAAACCCAACCCAAAAGGTTGAAATTAACGATTACTGACAGTTGGAGCCCATGGGAAAATATAGAAGGGTTAAACGTTAACGAGTGTGAGTTACTAGATTGTAGCCCGACCAAAAAGCAGGATAGGGTTTGTTTGCCAGGTGGAAAAGTCGTAAATAGTGTGATATTGATAAATTGCCCTGCCCTGCACTTTAAAGAACGGCTAGGACTTATATAGATTAATTGCTATGGCAGATTCGGGTGGAAAGAGCTACTACAATTCAAATGACTTAAGCGCAGCAATTAATTTTACCTAAAAGCCTTTTTAGAACTTTTAGGGTAGCTCCTACCGTTAAGGGTGCTAGGATCAACTTCTGCTTTCGATGAAGAGCCAGAGTATGAATATTATTTTGAGCTAGATGCAACACAGTACTGCGATGAAAGCGGCTGTGTTAAGGATGTGCATAAAGAATGGGGGAGTACATAGTAAGAGGAAGATTGTTTTTTAAAATTCAAGACGGTTACTACCAAGATAACTCTGGGGTTTACAATGTGACGGTAACTAATGGGGTCTATACGGAAAAAGGCTTCATAGAAAGAACTATTAATATGTTTACCAAATAAATAGATAAAGTTACCAAGTCCATTTATGAGAATATAGTTCATAACCTTAAGCTTATCACAATAATAAGAGCGTTTTTATTGTTGTATATAGTAATAACAGGGATAATGTTTGCTCTGGGTACCATTAAAGTGAGTCAAAGGGAGCTAGTAGTGCGATTATTTGAGTTTTCAATTGTTGCAACTCTTATCTCTAATCAAAGCTGGAACTTTTTTAATACATATTTATTTAGCCTTTGCCGAGATGGAGCAAGAGATATAGCAGATATAATTATTAGAGCCACTTTATATTATGATGGTAATCCTAATTCTCCTATATACTACCTACCTGATAAAGCTTCTCCCTTAACTATTTATGATATTTTGTTGAAAATACTAACTAAGATACCAGTACACGCAAAAACTTGGTCATTACTATTTTATTAGTGGAAGTTATATTGGATTCCGTGCATCTATGTTGGATTTTATTTTATAATTATGTCAATACTTAAGTCGTTAGTTCTTTATTTATTAATGCTTATACAATTTGCTTTATTGCTAATTATGGCTCCTATATTCATTATGATGTTGCCTCTTCCAAATTACGAAAGAACTATTCAATACGTGGATTAAACAAGTTGTTTCTACAGGCGTATTATATATCATGTTAGTCACCAGTATCGGCTTGATGGTAAAATTAATTTTTGGACAAATACAAGCTTTACTCTTCTTTAGAGTATGTTGGCAAACTGTCTGGAAGTTAGAAATTCTAGGCCTAACTATTATTAATGCTATTAATTTCTTCGCATTTTTATTGATGGCTATAGTGTTTTCTCAATAATGGAAAACATTCCTGAAATAGTTGATATTATAATAGGAGAAGGAAGAATGCCAACAAAAGAGGTATATGCCTCTGCACTTAACCAGTATATAAATATAAATACGTTTTGTGGCAATTAAGCTCCGCCAAGCTAAAGCTGCTGCATATCAAGGAGCGATATCTGCTATTACTTATGTTGATGTAGGGGCAACTGCTAAAGTGGTTGATACTGTAAATAGAGGAGCTGATATCGCTAAACGAATGTTAGCTAAGTTTGATTAGGGGTATTGGGTTAAGGAAAGGGCGACGGCATAGCACAAGCTTTTGATACTCCAGGACAAATGGATAAGTAAAGGAAGCGGTGGAAGTTCTGGTAGTTCGGCTGGACCAAGTAATGTAGGAGGTATGGGAGGAGGCGCGCCTAAAAACGATAAGGTTGAAAGTAAATGAGGACACTAGCCCTGATAAACCTGTAAATACCGATGGAGGAGATCAACAAAGATCGGTAAATAAATGGATATCTAAATAAAATTTATTTTAAAAGAATTTAGTTGAATATAAGAAGAGGCGTTGTTATCATACTTCATCTTTAAAAAAATAAAGTAGAAGTATCAAATGCACGGTTTTATATCCATAAAAGGCGCCAAAGAACATAACCTTAAGAATATTAATATTGATATCCCAAAAGAAAAGCTTGTAGTAATAACTGGAGTAAGTGGGTCAGGTAAATCTTCTTTGGCCTTTGATACCATTTATGCTGAAGGGAAGCGTAGATATGTTGAAAGCCTTTCTGCGTATGCAAGGCAATTCCTTGAAGCTCAAGCTAAGCCCAATGTAGAATCGATAGAGGGGCTCTCCCCTGCTATTGCAATTGATCAAAAAACTACTTCGAGAAATCCTCGCTCAACCGTTGCCACCGCAACTGAAATTTATGATTATTTAAGAGTTTTATATGCCCGTATAGGTATACCATATTCACCTGCTACTGGCCTTCCTATTGAGAAACAGACTGCGAGTCAAATGACGGAGGATATATTAAAGCTTCCAGAGAATACAAAGCTCTATATCTTAGCTCCAATTGCTAGAGGCCAAAAAGGTGAGTATCGTAAAGAGCTTTTAATGATGCGTAAGCATGGGTATGAGCGAGTAAAAATAGATGATTCGTTCTACGAATTTGATGATCTACCGATGTTAGATAAAAATAGAAAACACGAAATCTCCGTAGTGGTTGATCGTATTTCTTTAGATAATGAACTTGGAAATAGACTTGCTGATAGTGTTGAGACAGCATTAAAGCTTTCAGATGGTATTTTGTATGTTGAGGTAGTTTCAATTCCAGAAGAGGTGGAATCTAAAAATAAAGCTGGTGATGTTTTGGTGTTTTCTGAGAAATTTGCATGTCATGTTTCTGGCTTTTCATTAACTGAGATCGAGCCAAGAATCTTTTCTTTTAATAGCTCATATGGTGCTTGCCCTTACTGTAATGGTCTCGGAACTGAAATTTACTTTGATCAAGGTTTAATCGTACCAAATTTACAGTTAAGTATTGCAGAAGGGGCTATATTACCGTTTAGCAAATCGGTGATATCTATAGTTTCTCAATTAAAGTTTCATGAGCAAACTTTTGAGTCTTTAGCGAGACACTACAAATTCAGTACTACTCAGCCATTTAATTCATTATCTGAAGAGATACAAAATGTAATATTCTACGGCTCTGGCAATGAATCAATTAGTTTTACATACGACGATGGATTCTGCAAATCTACTGTTAAAAAAACGTTTGAAGGTGTTATCCCATTGTTAGAAAAGAGAATGCAAAAAACTGAGAGCAGTCAAGTAGCTGAAGAAATAGCAAATTATCAAACTGCCAAAGATTGTAGCGCTTGTAACGGCTATAGATTAAAAATGGAATCGCTTTGCGTTAAGATAGCTGGTAAGCACATAGGAGAAATGTGTAATATGACCATCAGTCAGTCATTGGAATGGTTTGCTCATCTTAAAGAAGCATTAAATAATACTCACAAACAAATTGCTGAAAGGCTTGTTAAAGAGATCACGAAAAGATTAAAGTTTTTAAACGATGTAGGGCTTGATTATCTGACTTTAAATAGGAAGGCGACTACACTTTCCGGGGGAGAAAGCCAGAGGATTAGGTTAGCTTCTCAAATTGGTTCAGGTCTTAGCGGTGTTTTATATGTACTGGACGAACCGTCAATAGGGTTACATCAACGCGACAATGATAGACTTTTAAATACTCTTTGGCATCTAAGAGATTTAGGTAATACAGTTATAGTAGTTGAACATGATATGGATACGATGAAGAAGGCAGATCATCTTATCGATGTCGGACCTGGCGCGGGAGTTCATGGTGGACAAATAATTGCTCAGGGGCGGCCAGAGAAGGTGGCTCAAGTCAAAGAGAGCATAACAGGGAAATATTTATCTAAAGAGTTAGTCATTGAAGTTCCAAAAAGCAGGCGGCCTGGTTTAAAGGATAAATTTATAGAAATTACAGGGGCTAGATCTAATAATTTAAAGAACATATCTGTTTCCATTCCAATAGGAAGCTTTGTTGCTTTTACTGGGGTTTCTGGTAGCGGTAAGTCAAGTTTTGTAATTAATACTCTTTATAAGGCTGTACTCAAAAAGCTACATCATAGCAAGATTACTCCTGGTGCTTATAATAAAATAACTGGTTTAGAGTACATAGATAAGATTATTCAAATAGATCAATCTCCAATAGGTAGAACGCCAAGGTCAAATCCAGCTACATATACTGGAGCATTTACTCATATCAGAGACTGGTTTGCGGCTATTCAAGAATCAAAAGCCCGCGGCTACAGCTCTGGTAGATTTTCATTCAATGTAAAGGGCGGTAGATGCGAAACATGTGAGGGAGATGGCGTAATAAAGATAGAAATGCATTTTCTTCCAGATGTATATGTGCGGTGTGACGAATGTAAAGGCAGCCGGTACAATAAAGAAACTTTAGAAATAAAATACAAGGATAAGTCGATTGCAGATGTTTTGAATATGACTGTTGATGAAATTGCAGAATTTTTTCCAAATGTTCCATTAATTTTAGAAAAGGCAATTGCTTTAAAGGAAGTCGGACTGGGGTATATGAAAATTGGGCAATCTGCAACTACTCTCTCTGGAGGGGAAGCGCAGAGAATTAAGTTGGCGAAAGAACTTTCTAAGAAGTCAACCGGTCGTACTCTGTATATACTTGATGAACCGACAACAGGATTGCATATGCATGACATCCAGAAATTACTAGTTGTGTTACACAAATTAGTAGACGCAGAGAATACTGTAGTGGTAATTGAACACAATTTAGATGTGATTAAAACTGCTGATTATGTTGTAGACATAGGGCCAGAAGGAGGCAGTAAAGGTGGCGCTGTGATTGCGACTGGAGCTCCTGAGGAGATAATTTTAAGTAAAGAAAGTATAACTGGTAAGTATTTAAAGCCGCTCTTAATATAAAGATATTTTTATATTTGCAAAGAAATACTTAAAGTGTAAAAATTTGTTATGGACTTTTTATGGCCCTCTTGCTATAAGGTTCGTTACAGATTTAAGTTCCTCGGTAGCTCAGTGGTAGAGCAAGCGGCTGTTAACCGCTTGGTCGCTGGTTCGAATCCGGCCCGGGGAGCCACTTTTTTTATCTATGTCGCATGCTTTCGTAATAAAAGATGTGGTAGACACCTTATCCAGGGGTGAGCCAGTTATTCTGCCTACAGATACTCTTTTTGCTTTATCAGTCGATGCAACTTCAGAAAAAGCTGTGTCAAATTTATTTGAGATTAAGGGCCGAGAGTTAGAAAAAGCTCTCCCTGTTTTTGTTAGCTCATTTGAACAAGCTGAAAAATTTTTTGAATTTAATGATTTAGCAATGAAATTGGCAAAAAAATTCTGGCCTGGACCTTTAACTTTGATTTTGAAATTAAAAGGCAAACTAGCAAAAAATTTATCTACATCTGAAAAAATTGCAGTAAGGATGCCTAGCAGTTCTTTGATTATGGAAATAATTGATAGCTTTGGAAAACCAATCACCGGGACGAGCGCTAATTCATCGGGTAATAATAATATTTTCGATTATCAGGAGTTATTACTAACTTTTAAAGATAAAGTGCCAATTATTGTGAAGGGAGAGATACAAAACAATGCTAAGCCTTCAACAGTGATAGACTACTCAAATAATACTGTGCAATTTTTAAGAGTTGGTAGTATAAGTGAAGATAGCATATTACGCCTAATCTCATGAGTATGAAAAAGATATTTATGTTGATTTTCGCTATAGATAATTCTAATAGCTTTTGTTTATCAAACACTCTTTTTTCAGCATCGAGGGTGTGATATTACAATTATTGAGATGATTGATGAAAATTGAGGTATATCAAATCAGCCTATCTATAAGTTTAATCTTTATTCAAAGACCCATAAAGTGTGTTTATTAGGGCGTGCTAAAAACCCTTCTGCACAAATAAAGAAATCACGTAGTAAGCAAAAGAAAATACACTTTGGAAAAATAATCTTTTCTAAGAATGGATTCCCTATAACCGGCAAAACAAGTTATCTTGGTTCGATAGATAGAGATCAGCATTTGTGAGTATTTTGATATTGTTTCTGTGCCTGAATCTTTCTTGGTTAAAGTCCACCAACGAGCAGGGTGCACACCTATTATTTTACTTGCCTCTTCTAGTCAACTTAGATGAGTTTTTAAAGGCACCTATAAAAGCTAAGGCTAATAAAGTTTTTACTTTTGGATATTTTTCCTGATTAGAGAACCGAGAAGGACAAGATAAGCTAATCCAAGCAGTTCAATCTAAAAGATCCGATACTGCTCTATTCATTTCAGCAAGGCACGCAACTACTAGCTTATACAAGAATAATAATGCGCTTTGTGGCTGAGAATAAGTTAAATAATGTTAAGGTTGAGATAAAAAATAAGGATAATAAGGAACATTTAGCTGATTTTCAGAAAATAGATGCGTACGTACATAAGTCCTTCAAAAAGAGTGGAAGGATTTTCAATTATTCCAAGAAAAAGTATGGCTCTCTTGATATTCCAAAGATTGTAACAGATAATACGGCGCAAAAAACTATATGTAACTCTCGCCTAGTTAGTTGCGTAGAGTCCAATATAAAAAAAATAAAAGCAAATTATGAGTCTATGCCTAATAATGACGACTGGGGCAATTACTATGACTTTAAGGGCGGTCAAGCTATGTGATAGATATAGTGATTAAGCAACGTTCAAAAGATGAGATGGTGCTCGGTACAGTATAATGTTAATGCTTTAAAGGGGTTGTGTTTAAATTTGATCAATCCTAAAAAAATAATTTTGGGTGATAAAGATAAAATTACTCCTAATTATTTAATGACTAAAGATAAGTAGGTTTATACAAGAAGCTTCTGTGATTAAAAATAGAGTAATTATTTAGGTACCGAAAGTTTATTTCCTCCTTGAAGGATTTTTATCTAAATCACTCTTTTGGCATTGATATTATAAGTTATAGTGAAGGAGTTTTATTGACGTATATCGCTAATAGTCATACTCCTTACTTGGGAAGATCGTGATAACAGAGATAACTCGGCAAAGTATTATCTCCTTAGCGGCCTTCTTAAAGAATTAACCATGGCAGTTATAATATAATGGCGATGGTAAAAACGATATTATTGGCGCGTGTAGGTCAAATATCTATAGGCCAGCAGTAAATAAATTTAGGGCGAGGCAGGCATTTGTGGTATTTGGCGGCTCTTCTTTTGAGTCATTCGTGGATCTTTCAACCTAAGTTTTGGATAAGAACAGTTAAAGAAAGTGGTATTTAGAGATCTGAATAAGGTACTATATGTTTATTTT
>JALDTH010000140.1 GCA_030073355.1 Candidatus Midichloria sp.
CTATAATATTTGGTTTATCGCCTTGACGTAAATGTCCTATATGAGCACGCATGTCGTTATGAGCCAAATCCTTTGCGCTTTGTGGCCGTCCATTTTTGTTATGAATAACAAAAAGCTCAGAATATTTTTTATTCCAGGCTAAGTAAGCTTCAATTGCTTGTTCAGGCCGCACGCTTTTCTTAAACACAACATGTAGGGTTACTGTATGGCCATACATTACAGGTACCCTATGTACG
>JALDTH010000141.1 GCA_030073355.1 Candidatus Midichloria sp.
CCTATTGCAGCGGCCATTGGCTCTTCTATTAAATACACTTCTCTAGCTCCTGCTCCTTCTACTGCGTCGTATATAGCTCTTTTCTCCACAGCTGTTGCGCCATATGGAACACAAACAATGACTAGAGGCCTCGCCAGAAAGCTCTTTTTATTATGAACGCAACTAATAAAGTGCTTTATCATTTCTTCCGCTCCTTTGAAATCAGCAATCACTCCATCTTTTAAAGGTCTAATCG
>JALDTH010000142.1 GCA_030073355.1 Candidatus Midichloria sp.
GCTCAATACCTGGCTTACTGGAATTATTACGTATACCATATACTCATTCAGGGGTTACTGCTTCTGCAATTGCCATGGATAAAATTTTAACCAAGAAAATGGCTCAGACCTGTGATATAAATACTCCTAAATATGTTAAAATTGAAAAAAGCGCTTTATTTACAATGCTTGAAAAAGGGGAGGACCCAATGCCGAAACCTTATGTAATTAAGGCAGTGCAGCAGGGTTCTAGCA
>JALDTH010000143.1 GCA_030073355.1 Candidatus Midichloria sp.
ATCTTGTACTGGTGGTTTGATAGCCGGGGTTCTAACCAGTGTTCCAGGTAGTTCTGCGGTCTTTGAATTTTGCATAGTAAGCTATGCTAACCATGCAAAAAATTCTATTTTAAAAATCCCAGCAGAGGTTATTGCAAAACACGGCGCAGTAAGCTCCAAGGTTGCCTTAACAATGGCAGAGGGACTAAATAAAATCTATTCTAATAACCTTGTGTTTGCTGTAACGGGTATTGC
>JALDTH010000144.1 GCA_030073355.1 Candidatus Midichloria sp.
CAGTAGAACCAAATTCAGCAATAGCTTTTTTCTCCTCTTCAATTTCATGCGCTTTTATCGATAATGAAAGCTGCCTTGAAGCCTTATCAAATCCTAAAACTTTAGCATCAACTTTATCGCCAACCGCAAATCTTTCCGGACGTTGTTCATCTTTATGTTTAGACAAGTCAGATTTCTTTATAAATGCCGCAAGCCCTTCTGCAGCTTCAACTTCTATACCATCTTTTTTTATG
>JALDTH010000145.1 GCA_030073355.1 Candidatus Midichloria sp.
AATAAGGGCTGGTGCTGGAAAATTTGGCCCTTATTTAGAGCGAAGTGGTAAATATATTTCATTACGAACGGCTCGAATAGATCCAGTTTTGATCACCCTTGAAGAAGCCCTTGGCATAATTAAAAAAAGTTCGTCCGATAAAAAGGATAAGAGTTCTCAGGGGAAAAGGTCTGCAAAGGCTACTATTTAAGATTTTGAAGGTAAGAAGTACACTTTTTATACCACTCTATTC
>JALDTH010000146.1 GCA_030073355.1 Candidatus Midichloria sp.
GTATCAGCACTTTTTTCTTCTATTAATTTTTGTGGAGTGATCACATTTCCTTTCGATTTACTCATCTTACTCTTATCGGCGGCCAGGCACCATCCACTGATCATAATATTATGCCAAGGAATAGTATTTTGATGATAAAGGGATTTAATTATAGTCGTAAAAGCCCATGTTCTTATAATCTCATGCGCTTGCGGTCTCAGATCCGCAGGAAATAATTTTCCGTGTCTATCAT
>JALDTH010000147.1 GCA_030073355.1 Candidatus Midichloria sp.
GCTTTACGGCTTCCAAAAGCTTCTATTTCAACCTTACCCCGTAAAGTTATTGAGCCTCTTCCAGTAAGTAGCGCTTGACGTATGCGGTTAATACCCAAGATTTCACCGCCAGTTGGGAAATCCGGACCGTGTACATATTCTAGAAGCTCTTCAGGAGTAATTTGATCATTTTTTATATAGGCAATACACGCATCTAACACTTCACCCATATTATGAGGTGGAATATTAG
>JALDTH010000148.1 GCA_030073355.1 Candidatus Midichloria sp.
AGCTATATATACTTAAACTTGGTTTTCTAGTTATTTTTTACTATCATCTTTTATAGAATGCTTGATTAACCATCCTTCTGTAATCTTGCAAAAGTCATCAATAAAACAAAATAATTCTGTAATATCTTTTTTATAAAGGCTCTTTTTCAAAAATAAACATATAGTACCTTATTCAGATCTCTAAATACCCCTTTCTTTAACTGTTCTTATCCAAAACTTAGGTT
>JALDTH010000149.1 GCA_030073355.1 Candidatus Midichloria sp.
AGTAAGTAGGTTTGAGTTTATTTTTCCATGAGAGAGAGGGTTTGTTGGGTTTGAAGACATAAGCCAAGAGTCTAGAAAAAAGTTTGCTAAGAAATTATTTATTGAGCGATGTCATGTGTGCTGGATTTGGCAAATCACTTTCAATTGTCCTATGGCTGTTTTAATCCACACCCTGTGCAAGAAGCAGCTGAGCTGAAACCAGTTTGCTTTCCATATTTTCCTTA
>JALDTH010000014.1 GCA_030073355.1 Candidatus Midichloria sp.
CTTATTGACTCAAATCAGCTAAACCTTCTGTTAAATTCTCTACTTAATCCAAAACTTGAGGTTTAATGCATAGCTTCCAACTTTAGCAACACATCCACCACATCACCGACTATGGTTACTACAACAGCGGTTACACTGGTAACCGAGCCAACTACTAGCACAACCACCAATTCCACTACTGTTTCCATTACGAGCACTACAACCGAAGAAGAAGTGGCAGCAAGTAGTGGGGAGGGGATAGCTCTTCAACCGCTATAGCTATAATAGCAGCAATCGCAGAGGGGCAGTGGGTTAAAACCGGTCTTGTAGCAAGATTGATTTTATAAAAGCCATAAAACAGAACAACAAGTTCGAAATTAAGAAATGGTAGATGTGGCTGAATATATGAAGCAGGTTAATAATGACCCAAATTATTTGCGATCTAATGATCAAAGCTAAGTAGGGATATGGTGATTTACCGCATTACCCAAACTTTAGTGGTGGAGAAGGTACACAGGCAGAACTACTGAGGCGGCCGCACCAAGCTGATTTACTCAAAGAAAGAGCTGAGGCGGCAAGAGTGCAGAAGCCCCATGTATTTATATATAACACAGTAGAGGTTAGTTCAGTTAAATCTGCTAATAGTACCTACCACATCCTCATATACAGGAGCAGCTGCTACAAATATAACTCAAGCACAATACGATCAAGAAAATTCTCCTATCTACGACTAGGAGGGAATCTAGGCGAGGAAGATTTTGTGGCGTAGAGGATGTGTATATCTATAATAAATAAAAAATTGAAAAATAATAGCACTTGTCTCTCGCTGCTTCGTGAGTAATCGCCACACCCGAGAGCGTTTTTGGATGCCGCACTTGGTCAAAAAGGCCGCCAATTACCTTTAAGTGTTACTCAAAGTGCTATACTTGTCATTTTCGATTCTTGGATAGCTGTAGGTATATACTTCCTAAACTGTTAGTAAAAGCACAGATGCAGCTGCTCATCTTTGGTACTCCTTTGGCTAAGTGCAGCCTGTAAATCACTTATGAGCAGCTTGCAATTAGGGGACAGCCAGCCTATCTAGTTCCTTGAGTCAAAGAAGCATACTTGCTTCAACATTTCTAGCAATCTTACTTGTAGAAGATAGGTGAATAATGGTAGAAACTTTTAAGAGCAGGTTCTATTATTTAGCTGTGCTGTGGTGTAGGCGTTAGTTCTAAGTCTAATTAAAAGTGCCTGAGGATTTGGTTAATATGCTTCACTCTTTGCTTCTTGTACCTCTGGGAATTGGTATAAGGTGAAATGCTCTATAAAGCATTTCAAATCTCGATTTTCCTTAATGATCCATTTGAGCTCTTTCTTTAGCTATTAACACCTGGCTTTCTACAGGAGTCTCCTTGTTTAAAAGAATAAAGCCAATTCCATGCGCAGCAGAAAGAAGATGAAGTTCTTAGGTTGTATTGCTCTCCACCAGTGTAGCAGATATCAGATACCAGTATTAGCCCATGAGAGTTCGATACGCCCTGAAAGAAAGATTTGCGTACATTAGAGTTAGAATGGTTAATAAGCGATTTTACCTCAAAAGACCATAGCTTGGGCTTTTTTGCCGAATATTGCTCTATACACAGTTTTTGTGGTCTGATCCCAATTGCTGGTTAAATCTTGCATTTGCTACCAGGTCTGGATATAACCCACTTATTGCCATTAGGACTCCGCTTATTAATAGTACTTTTCGTTAAATACAGGCTTATATTAAGCCCATAAGAATTCTGAAGGCTTTGCATATAAGTTACGTTCATACATATTATACATATTGGAAGAAGAAGCCCTGTCTTCGGCTGCCTCCATTTGGTCGGTTTTTTTCAGTATAATAATACTTACAGAGGGGGATGTTCTTCTATGGTTTTGATTTGTGAGTCTAGCTTTTGCATAGACAGATAGTAGAGGCTGCCAAGTTCTGCGGCAATACAATAGCATTTATAACAGCTAGGTTTTTTTCTATATAGCTAGAGGCATTGATAATTAATTATGTTTTTGCTCTGTCTTACTTTTTGCCTACTACATTCGTCAGAATATTGTTTAAATATTCCATTCAGCAATCTGACGAGCGGTAAATCGCTGCTCTATATTGCTTTTTAGAAAATCAGTAATCTTTTCTTTTAGGTTCATTTCTTGAAAAGAGTATTCTTTGGCTTCCATCATTAAAGTGATATTACGGAATTATCTGATTTTGTCTATATGTTTAATTAATATTATTCTTTAGGTTTCAATAGGATAGCAAAGATTTAGGAAAAGATGCTATAAAAGATTTTGAATTCTATTTATTACTTCCTCTTTACCTAAAATTGCCATGGTTTCATATATGGCAGGTCCCTTGAAACTGCCCATTACTGAAGCTCTCATGATTTGCATCATTTTACTCCCACTTAAACCACTTTTTGTAGCGACTTCGTCCAATACTCTTTTTATCTCAACAGTTTTCCAATTGCTTAATGCTTCTAATGCATCTTTAATCTCTGCTAGAAGTGCCCTGTCCAAGCCATTTATTATTTCTTGAGATTTATCATCTATAGGCACTTGCTTTTTAGAATAAAGATTAGCCAGCTTTTGAAGTTCAATTAAAGTGCTAGCTCTAATTTTTAAATCAGCTATAGACCTCTTAACTCTCTTTTGTACAACATCGTTGTCAAATTTTAATAACTTTAGCAAATCTGCATCACTCTTTTTGCTGATATAATGAACGTTTAAAAAGTTCAGTTTCTCATAATCAAACCGTGCTGGGGCTTTATTTAATCCTTCTAACGTAAATAATTTAGCGGCTTCTTCTTTAGTTATGATTTCTAAATCGCCACTGCTCCAACCAAGCCGCAGAAGGTGGTTACAAATTGCTTCTGGCAGATACCCTGCTTGTTCGTATGCATCAATTCCTAAGGCGCCGTGGCGTTTAGAAAGCTTAGCTCCGTCTGATCCATGAATTAAAGGGACATGAGCGTATACCGGCACAGGCCATGAAAGCGCCTTAATGATTTGTTGCTGTCTAAATGTATTGGTAAAATGATCGTCACCTCTGATAACATGAGTAATGTTCATATCATAATCGTCCACTACAACTGCCAACATGTAAGTTGGAGTCCCATCAGATCTTAGTAGTATCATATCATCGAGCTCATTATTAGAGATAGTAACAGAGCCTCTAATCTGATCTTCAACGGTTGTTTGAGAATGTTTATCTACTTTTAATCTAATAGTGGGCTTAACTCCTAACAGTGCTGCCTTTTTGCCATCCCGCCAAGGACTTTCTATTTTGATATAAGGATCTTTTTCTCTTATCTTTTGAATGTCTTCAGCTGATAAATAACACCTATATGCGAAACCAGTATCTAAAAGCTGTTCAGCAACTTCAGCATGGCGCTTACTTCTTGAAAATTGCATTACAATTTCGTCATCCCACTCTATCTCAAGCCATTTGAGACCTTCGATAATTGCGTTAACTGCTTCTTGAGTTGATCTTTCTCTGTCGGTGTCTTCTATTCTAAGCAAAAATTTACCATTGGTAGCCTTACCGAAAAGCCAATTAAATAAAGCAGTTCTTGCCCCTCCTATATGCAAGAAACCTGTCGGACTTGGGGCAAATCTTGTTATTACTGACATTTTTTATTCTTTAAATTATTTAGGTAATAAATTTTTTATATTTTGGTATATACTGCGAGCATTCAACCTCGCTTCTTCATACATCTGGTGTACTGTATTTTGTTCTATAAAATAATCTGGTAAGCATAGAGACCTAAATTTTAATTTGCCATCTAATAAACCCTTGTTTAACAAAAATTGGGCAACACTTGAGCCAAATCCGCCAATAGCTCCCTCTTCTACAGTTAATAATATCTCATGAGAAGAAGCTAAATGTCTAATTAACTCCGTATCTATAGGTTTAGCAAATCTTGCATCAGCAATTGTTATATCAAATCCATCCTTTTTTAGCATCTCAGATGTTTTAATACATTCCTGAAGCCTAGTCCCTAGAGATAGAATGGCTATTTTTTCTCCTTTCTGTATTACCCAGCCCTTACCAATTTCTAAGGATTCTAAGTCACAATTAAATTCAATAGAGTTAGTTTCAGCCTTTGGGTATCTTACTGCTGAGGGGCAATGATTTATTTGGTAAGCAGTGAAAACCATTTTTGCAAGCTCGGTCTCATCGCTTGGCGCCATACATATAAAATTTGGTAAGTTACATAAATAAGCTAAATCAAAAGATCCAGCGTGAGTTGGGCCATCGGCGCCAACAAGCCCGGCTCGATCTAGCATAAAACGCACAGGTAAAGATTGAATTGCAATATCGTGAACAATTTGGTCATATGCACGCTGTAAAAATGTTGAGTATATGGCAACGAACGGTCTAGCTCCAGCAGCTGCAAGTCCTGCAGCAAATGTTACTGCATGCTGTTCTGCGATACCTACATCATAAACTTGATCTGGTAACTCTTTAATCATTAAATCTAGCCCCGTACCTGAAGGCATAGCAGCAGTAATTGCAACGACCTCTTTATCATTTTTGGCTATCTTAGTTAAAGTGCTGGCGAATACTTTACTATAACTGAGATAAGATTTTTCTGGCTTTTTTTGAATTTTGGTTTGTAAATCAAACGGTAGAACTGCATGATAGCTCTCCAAAGATTTTTCTGGAGAATCAAAACCTCTGCCTTTCTCAGTCCTTATATGCAACAAAATTGGCTTATTAACTTGATCATTATCTCGAATATTTCTTAGAACTGGGATTAATTGGTCGAGGTTATGACCATCAACAGGCCCTATATAATGAAAGCCAATCTCTTCAAAGAAGTTGCTGCCTGTTGCTAGGCGCTTTGTAAATTTTTGTATATTTTTGACTACTTTTTCAAAGAAGGGAGTAGTATAATGTAGTGCATTTTTTGCAATGTTTCTAGCTTTGTAGTATTGCCTTGATGACAAAAGCTTTGCTAAATACAAACTCATTGCCCCAACTGCTGGAGCAATTGACATTTTATTATCGTTTAGAATAACTAGCATTTTAGTATTAAACATAGAGGCATTATTAAAAGCCTCAAAAGCCATACCTGAGCTCATTGCTCCATCTCCTATAACTGCTATAACGTGATTATTCTGCTTCTTTATATCGCGAGCAGCAGCAAAGCCTAGAGCTGCAGAAATTGATGTCGAACTGTGTCCAGCGCCAAATGGATCATATATACTTTCATTACGTTTAGTAAAGCCAGCAATACCACCAGGTTGCCTTATAGTGGACATTAGGCCTTTTCTACCAGTTAAAATCTTATGGGGATATGCTTGGTGCCCTACATCCCAAATTAATATGTCTTCTGGAGTATTGAAGATATGATGCAAAGCAACTGTTAACTCAACAACACCAAGGCTTGCGCCCAAATGTCCTCCTTTTTCTGAGGCAATTTTAATAATTACTTCCCTGATTTCATCAGACAGGACCTTCAAACTCTCAATTTTAAGCCCTTTTAAATCAAAAGGCAAAGAAACCCTATCTAACAAACTCATTAAGAAAACAATGCTATTATGGATACTTCTATAGCATATTCATTTTAATCAGTAAAGATAGTTGGATTAATTAAAATTGTATTGTAGCCTTCATCATCTTCGTAACTGAAAATAGGGACCCATACTTCGTACTCAGGCTCACCCTCTGTGGAAGCATATTCTTCCTCAGTATATTCTCTAGGTTCGTGACCGAAATAACGTGAATCTTGCTCATTTTTGTAATGAGTAGCTGTTGTTGTATCGTCATTTTCATTCATATAATTATAACCACTTAGCTTTTGGATATGGGCATTATAATCTGTAAAGTGCACTTGCTTTTTTATCTGCCGTACCATAGCATTAGGGTCTTGCTGCGCGCAGCTTATAATCAGATTATGAATATAACCATAAACACAAGCTAATAAGAACTTAACGTTTGTATTATTTTCTGGTACAGGATTTTCTAGAGTTTCTGCAACTCGTTTAAGGGTTTCAGTATTATTCACATAATTCTCTTTCTCAATTAACTTAACCTGATGTTGCGCATAGCATATATGAGGCGATACACTTGATAGCAGCCTGTGTAAATTTACTAAATAATTTGTAAACATACGCGTCCCTCTTTTGTAGCATAAAATTATTATCTTAAATAATATTGTTAGCTCAATTTTAATTAAAGTCAATAAATGATAAAGACAAATGTGTTGTAATATGCTGATTATAAATGTTTTTTGTGATGATCGAAATTTGTAATATATTGATTGTTGTGCTAAAAGTCAATCAGAATTGTGAAATGATCGTTTTGTTCAGCAGAAAAAATGATATCTGGAATGTTTTCCTTTTTATCATGGTGCAGCACTAGATGAATATTCATACTTTCATTGTAATAAAATGTTGTTTTTTAGCAAATAGATTATAAATGGAGATAGAAGATATCTCTCTTGCTGTCAACGCATTAACGTTACCATCAAGGCTTTTTAAAGAGTTTTAGTGTAGACTGTGATAGGTAAGACAAAAGAGCATAGTTGTTATGGATTGGTAAAAATAGTCGAAGTTATATAACAGATTAGAGTGACAGCTATTTTTGAAATCCATAGAAAAATCTTCAACCGTTCCACTTGTCTAGCCGTTCAACGTAGTTTGCTCAAGTCAGTAGTCGGTGCTGGGAAGCGCAAATTCGGTGTGCACCTTGTTAGAATCTTGTCTCTTAAAATTTTTATATAAAAAATTAATAAGATGTACGACATTTCTTTCAGTGACAACCCGTGATAAAATTTCGCTATAAAGATTATAGGCCATATTTAGATATATTAATTAAAGGTAAGAGGGAGATTATAATGGCTTAAATGAGATGCCTCAATTACACGAGTGGAAATATTCAGCAAAAAGTCATGAAAACATAACTGTATTTGAACAATCTTTAAATATTGTATTATATAATAATACAATATTTATGTAGCTGCATCTTTATGATTTAACTGACCGAGCGCTTATTTTTTTGTACTTTATATTTAAATCTAAATACTTTAGCGGTAGTATTTATTTCAGAACTGAACATTAGCTAAAAATAGTAGCACAAGGCATTGATTGTGTTCTGCA
This sequence comes from Candidatus Midichloria sp., assembly GCA_030073355.1. Taxonomy (GTDB): domain Bacteria; phylum Pseudomonadota; class Alphaproteobacteria; order Rickettsiales; family Midichloriaceae; genus Midichloria. Next base: position 7,105 of record JALDTH010000014.1, read on the forward strand.
GTTTTCATCTGTGTTATAGCATCTACTACATCAATTAATAATTTAGAGATAATTCGCCAGATTTTAAATTATTGTCATCATGATCAATAAGAATTCGGGTGGAATCACCTTTTGTATCATCAAATTGATTGTTTTTTATTGACCAAAATACACCATATATGCCTAAGCCCGCAATTAAGAGCGCTAAGAATGGTATAAGATATAGTAGGACTTCCATAATTATTGTTCGCGTAGAAACTCTTTAGATATTTTATCTAAGATACTGTTAACGAATCCAGCTTCTCCTGGATGATTAAAGATTTTGGTGATTTCAATATATTCATTAATTAGTATACGAACTGGCACTTCAAAATTGTAGATGATCTCATAAGCTGCGAGGACAAGTATAGCTTGTATTGGTTCTGGCAGTCTACTTACTTTCCAGCCCGTGGCTAAATATTTTTGTAAATTTTTGTGTAAAGAAGAGATATTATTATAAGCGCTTTTAATCAAGCTTAAAAAATACTGCTGATCAAGCTCTTCGCTATTATCTGCTCCATAAGCTAAAATATCAGCTATAATATGATTTGCAGGCTTTACGTTTTCAGGAGTTAAGGCAATATTATATAAGCACTGCACAGCTAGTACTCGTGCCTGCCTCTTGCCGGTGAAAGGAGAGGGTGGACTTTTAATTGTTGTATCTTGCAAATGATTCATTTGCTATTAATCCAAATTGATTTTTGAGCTTTATTAGATCTACGCATGAGTGAGCTGCAGTCCTTGCTTTTTTTTCGATTGATGAAAATGCTGCTTCTTTATCAGTTGCTAAAACCATACCAAAACCTACTGGCAAGGCATAATGCACACTTAGATCACAAAAGCATCTAAGAATTTCTTGATAGATTAATTTATTTTCTAGAGGTGTATACTTGAAGACAGTTCCTAGGATAATTACTCCATCATAATCATGCAGTTCCAGGCTAGTGCTCGCTGAGCATAATAAGCTAAACGGCTCGTTAACAGAAATAGTATCTATGGTAAATTTATTTTCTTCTAAAATGTCGTTAACAGAGCTTAATATTTTGCTTGCTAAATATTCATTTTGTATTGATTCTAGTATAAGTATCTTTGCCATAAGTAGTTATGATTTTGGTGCGGATGGTGGGACTTGAACCCACAAGCCTTGCGGCGCTAGATTCTAAGTCTAGTACGTCTGCCAATTCCGCCACACCCGCAATTGGTTCTAAGAGAACCAAAAGAAATTATTGTAAAAACAGCTTATTCAATATATAAGTGCCTGTAGGACAAAACAATATATGGTCTCTTAGATAAAATCAACTGTTTGTATGTTTAAATTTAAAAAATTGAGGGCAAAATAATGGCATACGTAGTTACAGAAAATTGCATTAAGTGTAAGTACACTGATTGTGTTGAAGTTTGTCCAGTAGACTGTTTCTATGAAGGAAAGAATATGCTATTTATTGATCCTACAGAGTGTATAGATTGTGGGGTTTGTGAGCCGGAATGTCCTGCAAAAGCTATTATTCCCGAGCCAAAATCTGGAGAAGGATTGAAGTGGAGTGAAATTAATGCTAAATATTCTAAAATATCGCCTGTAATTTCTAAAAAGAAAGACCCGCCAGCTGATGCAGACGAGCATTTAAATGAAAAAAACAAATTTGAGAAATATTTCGCTGAAAATGATGAATAGATAAATAATTATTGGTGGTTTTCTATGCCACTTTTTATAGACAAGATATTTTGGCAAAAAATGCAAAAGCTGAGTATGCTAGCGGTTGGAAAAGGTTCATGGTATTGGACATCTTTTCATGGCCGTTTGACTGCAAGTAGAGCTGTTTTTAATAAAAATTTATATTCGCAGCCCAATAGAAGCTTATCCTTTGGGAGTTCGATTAAAGTAACAAATTTACAAAATGGTAAACAAGCTGTTTTAATAGTAAATGATAAAGGACCTGTACCAAAAGACAGAATAAGAACAAGCTGCTGAAAATCTAGGGCTTAAAGGTGTAGGACTTGCTAAAGTAAAAGTAGAATACTTGCAACGCCATTCTAAAAAGTTGTTAGAGAATGTAAAGAGTGATAAATATTCTGTAATTTGTAATTATTTTGTGAAAAATAGAGATTTTCTAAGATTAAAGTGATAATTAATGTATTAAGCCGTCGTAGCTCAGTAGGTAGAGCGGCGCATTCGTAACGCGTAGGTCAGGGGTTCGATTCCCTTCGACGGCACCATCTATTAATTAATTTTATATGTATAGAATTTTTATTCCTTTACTAATCCTCATATTCTCTTTTTGTCAAGAATCTCTAGCTACATTTTACGCTCAAGTCATGGATTTAAAAAGCGGAGAAGTCGTAGCTTACCCAAGAGGTAACCACCATTTAATGTTTGCTAGTAGTCAGAAAATATTTACTGTATTTTCTGGCTTAAGTATTTTAGGCAGCGATTTTCAGTTTGATACTAAAATTTTAACTGATGGAATAATTAGGAGCGGTAAATTGCTTGGAAATCTTTACATAAAATTTGATGGTAATCCCGATCTAAGAGAGAGCGCTATATTATATATTTCTCAAAGACTAAAAGGTCTTGGTATCAACGAAATTCGGGAAAATATTATATTAGATATCTCAGAGTTTGATAATAAACCTTATACACGTGGTTGGACTATTGAGAATCAAAATATGTGTTATACTGCCCCACTTTCAGCTGTAATAATTAATAAAAATTTGTAAAAATTAATTCGGAGGCTAAGTATCATCCACAGGATTGTGACCTAGATCTTGAGTATGAGGGTGATAATAAGTATTTATTAACTGAATCTTGTAATATTAAAAACAAAACTGAATTTAAGATAGCTGTGCGAGGGCCTGTTTTGCTTGTAAAACAGCTTTTAGAGAAGAATCTTCAAAAGCTAGGTATTAGATATAAAAAGGTGGTAGTAAGTGACTCTCCGGCTGAAGCAGAGCACTACTGCCTCTTCTCAATAAAATCGAGGCTGCTCTGGGCGCTAGCAAAAGAAGTATTAACTAGGTCAGATAATTTGTTATCAGAGGTGATAGTAAAAAAAATAGGGGCTCTATATATGGTAAAGGGTCTTGGAAAACGGCCTCCGAGTGATGAATTTATTCTTACAGCGGCAAATACATACGTTAGAAAATGACATAAATATGGCCGATGGAAGTGGGCTTTCTCGAAAAAATTTAATAAATATTAATTCATTTTCTCTGCTACTTAGCAGGTTAGCCTTAACAAACTATCGCTTTTAGTTATATAGTACTGCTCCGATGAATCAAAACTGCAGGGTTAAGGTGGATGATAAGTTTATACTTAAAGATTTAATGATACCAAAGGCTTTTAAGTTTAATCAATTACCTCCAGAGAGAATTTTAGTTAAAACAGGTTTTATAGATGAAGTTAATGCAGTTGCAGGTTATATAATGGATTGCAATAATATACCTATCTATAGTATTGTAGCAGTTGTTAATAACTTAGATTCAAGAAATTGTTTTCTTCAAGATTATGGAAAAGTACTGCCTTCACTGTAAAACAGCACTGCTTACTCAAGAATCTAATACTTTCTGTTGCTTTGTATGCAGCGCTGCGTATTCCTTTATCAACAAATTGAAATTGGACAAATATTATGATTATTGCAGAAATATCTACGGTAAAAATCCTATGAAAGTGAATCAAAAAAGATAACATTACTGGTAGAGGGGATAAATTGCGGAGCGTGGGTTGATTGAAAATACTCTAAAAAAACAGCAAGTAGTTATGAATGCCAGGGTTAATTTATCAACTGATCGATTAGTCCTTGAATTGGTTGGTGATAAAGAATTAACTTCATATCTAATTCCAGTAATAGGAAAAACTCGGGTATAAGGCTACTCCGTTTGCGGCTGATCAGATGCGTGATGATGTTATCAGGAGCAATTTGGGCTGTGGAAATTTACAGTCGTCTATAGGCGAATATACGAGGTTATTGCTTCATCTATTGATTGCAATTATTACTATACCTGCTGTTATATATTCTGGCTTGCCATTTTTTAGGTCAGCGATTATCGCGATAATGAATAAGCGCAGTAATATTGATGTCCCAATTTCTGTTGGGACAATAACCGCAGTAATAGTTAGTATTCAAGAAACGCTTTATCATAGAGATTTATACCTACTATGATGCGGCAATTAGTCTTATATTTATTTTATTAATAGGAAGGTATTTTAGATTTAGATGTGAGGAACCAAGCAAATGCTGTAGCTTGCGATCTTATTTTAAGCTAACCAACTTCTGTTACTATAATCGAAGATAATAAGTATAAATTAATTGGTATAAAAAAAGCTTTACCGGGACAAATAGCTTTAATTACGCTTGGAGGAAGAATTCCAATTGATGGAGTAGTTGTTGAAGGTGAAAGCGAGATTGATAATAGTATAATAAATGGTGAAACCACACCTATTAAGGTACGAGCAGGTATAGCAATATTTTTGCAGGCAGCATTAATATATCCAGTGTTTTAAAAATTAAGATTACTAAAACAGGTGATAACACAACTCTAAATGAAATTATCAAATTAGTAGAAAATGCTAAACAAGTTAAATCTCAATATATTATTTCACCTTTTTTATTTAGTATTTTGTTTTTTAGCCGCACCAATTACAAAAGCACTTCTATATGCTATAGCGGTTCTAATAGTTACTTGTCCATGTGCTTTAGTTTAGGCCTTGCTGTTCCATTTGTACAAGTGGTTGCAGTTTTAAAATTAATGAAGAATAGAATTTTGGTAAAATCACAAAATGTATTAGAGAGGATGTCAGGTATTATCGATATAATTTTTGATAAAACAGGCACTATAACTTATGGCAATCCTCACTGGCTTAATAAGGATGAGTATAACAAGGAGACCCATGCAAATCATTTCTTCAATGACAAAACATAGTAAGCACCCATTAATGAAGGCAATCGCTGGAGTGACTAAAGATATTGCGATTCTACCAATGGAGGTAGAAGAACAAAAGAGCATGGGATTAAGTGTGATAGTAAATGGAGAAGAAGTGAAAATAGGTAGCAGAGTTTAGTGTGGAGTGTAAAGTGCGGTTGATAACGATAACTATCTTGAAGCATGGTTTAGGTATAAAAATCGTTTAACTCGTGTGATTTTTGAAGATAGTATACGTAAAGAAGCTTCTGAAATTGTAAAAGAGCTACGAAAAAATGGTTACGAAATTCACACTTGCTTTCCGGAGATCGAAGTTCTGTAGTACAGACTGTAGCAGAACGGCTTAATATCAGTAATTTCAAAGGATTACTAAAGCCAGAGAATAAATTTAATGTCATTAAGGAAGGAGGGTAAGAAAGTGTTAATGGTAGGAGACGGGCTCAATGACTAACCCGCTTTACAGCTTGCTGATGCTTCTTTATCGCCTTCTGCAGCTTTAGAGCCATCACCTCTAATAATGCTGATATAGTGTTCCAAAAAGACTTATTCTCAGTAGCAGAATGTTTGTCCACTGCAAAAAAATCTATTAAATTGATAAAACAAAACTTTCTTTTTTCATTCATATATAATATTTTAGCGGTGCCTATTGCGATGATCGGCTTAATGACATCTCTAATAGCAGTTATTACTATGGCCAGTTCCTCAATAATAGTAGTTTTGAACTCAATGCGATTAAATTTAGGTACAAAAAAATATGAACACCAGTACAAGAAATCTTTTATCTCCTAAAGTTGTATTATTTGATTGGGACGGCACTTTAGTTAACACTGATAAAATATATAAAAGAGTATTAGCCGAAACTCTAAAAGAAATGGGTATGAATGATTGGAATAAAGAAGCAGCAGAAAAATACCGTTTTCACTCAAGAAGAGAGGCTCTGCCTTTAATATTTGGCAATAAATGGAGAGAAGTGAATGATAAGTATGTGGATAAAATACAAAAAATCGGCATGCATGCAGTAAATCCGTTTCCTAACGCCTTAAATCTTATAGAATATTTAGCTGAGGAAAATGTAGTTATGTCAATTGTTAGTAATAAAGACTCTTATCATCTAAGAGAAGAAGTAAGCTACTTAGGCTGGAGCAAATATTTTCATAAAATTGTGGGAGCAACTGATGCTCCTAAAGATAAACCGTGGCCAGATCCAGTACATTTAGCACTAAGAGAGCAGGATATTCAAGATTACAATGAGGTGTGGTTTCTAGGGGACAGCCTTGTCGATATGCAATGTGCCAAGAGCACTGGCTGTATGCCGATATTATTTGGTACGGAAACTGGAGCTCACACTCAGATGCAGTACTTAAGAATAGATTACTTACATATACATGATCATGAAGAACTAGTAACACAACATAAGCAATTAAAATGAAATTTTGGATTGTTGATGCGTTTGCTGATCGACCATTTGTTGTGAATCCAGCAGCAGTTTTTTAGTTCAAGAGTTTCCAAGTACTAGCGCAATGCAAAACATTGCTGTTGAGATAAATTTATCTAAAACGGCATTTGTAAAAAGGCTAGGGTTACATCATTTCACATTAGGTGGTTTACTCCTAACTTAGAGGCCCATTATATGGACACGCAACAATTGCAGCTACCCATTGTTTTGATTAATACTAATGTAGAGAGAAATAAAGTCCCTATAAAATTTGACAGCTTAAACAGTGAGTTAATAGCAGAAAGCTATGCTCCTTGGATTACACTTAATTTTCCGCGCTACGTGGTTCAACAGATAGAGCCTGATCCAAGATTGCATTCTGTTATAGATTGTAAGCCAATTTATACTGGCTTCTCACAAAATTGCTATTTTATGAAATTCGAGAAGATGGAACAAAAATTGTTGAATTGAGGCCTAATTTACATTATTGTCTGAAATCGAGTGTAGAGCCTTAATAATAGTCACCGTAAAAGGAATATGCAAATTCCATGAATATGACTTTGTATCACGATATTTTGCTCCGCATGTTGGAATAAATGAAGATCCGGGGTATGTGCCTTAGCCCATTTGACTCCATATTGGTCAGCTAAACTAGGAAAAAGGTCTTTAATTGCTTACCAAGCTGGAATAATTAGTAGAGATCTTCAAAACAGAGTATTGATATCTGGCACTGCAACAACAACTGTTATAAAAGGAGTAGTTATGTTAGCACCATTTAGTTGGGATGAATACTTTATGACCATGGCTTATTTGGTTTCTATGAAGAGCCGTGATCCAAGTACCAAGGTAGGAGCAGTAATCGTAGGTCCTGATAATGAGGTGCGAGCGACTGGTTATAATGGTTTGCCTCGAGGAGTTAAAGAAACCGAGGAAAGATACTTAAATAAGGAATATAAATATATGGCGGTTAACCATGCTGAGGAAAATGCTATCCTGCACTGTGCTCGCATTGGGGTGCCAACTAAAGGCTGCAAGCTATATACACCTTGGATACCTTGCAGTAGATGTAGTAAGTTGATATTGCAAGCTGGTATTGTTGAAGTTATTTATGATAATAATTTTCCAGGCAATCATCAGGAACAGCAGCGAGGCTGGGCAGAGAGCATCAAAATATCAAAAGAGCTAATGCTAGAAGCAGGCGTTGTTCTACGACCTTTTTCAGGGAAATTAGTTAAGATTGAAATCCTTTACCATGAAAAAATTTATCCTATAGTTCATTAGGGTATTAGGGTATTATATTGCGATATATAGCTAAAGCGACGCAAAAAGGGCGTACTTTGTTCTAAAGCTTCTCATGCAAAGAAGTAATTAGCGGCCCTTTGGCTAAGGGTAGCGTCCAAACCCCAATGTGCGCGCCAATTACCCTTGAAACGAAAGATGATTCCTAAAATTTTATACTCTTTTTATGACGCTTTAGCTATAATAGCATGGCCACACAGGATTGAAGAGCGTCAGCGGCCAAAAGATCGCCAATGAACTACTTGTAGTTATTTCTCTTTTGATGGCAGAAATTGCTTCAGCAGGGTTAAGGTGTTTAGGGCAAGTTTTAGCACAGTTCATGATTGTATGACAACGATATAACTTAAAGTTATCATCAAGGAAATTTAACAGTTCTTCTTTAGATTCATCTCTACTATCGATGATCCATCTATATGCTTGGAGTAATATTGCAGGACCTAAATATTTATCGCCGTTCCACCAATAACTAGGGCAACTAGTTGAGCAGCATGCGCAAAAAGTATACACTCTCATAAAGTCCATCTAATTTTTTTCTATCTTCTTCTGATTGCAGCCTTTCAGAACTACTAGGGGCCTTGGATGAATGTATCCAAAGGCTTTATAGAGGCCAACTGGGAATAAAAATTAGTTAAATCTGGCACTAAGTCTTTAACTACCCCCATATGGGGCAAAGGGTAAATATTCACTTATCCTCTTACTTCGTTAATAAGCCTTGATACAAGCTAAAGTATTATATTCGTGCAGCTGCCGCCATATACTTTCACGGCATGATCTCCTGAAAGTTAAGGTGCTATCTATCTTATTCTTCTTAATGTTTAATTAAGGTGTCAAGAACCATTGGGCCACAGTTCTTGGTATTAAATATGATAAGTATCAATTTGTTGTCTCTCTTCCTTTAAATCAGGGTTATACAGGTATATATTGAAAGTCTTAGTGGAACTGCTTTTTTTATTGTGCTCACTGCCCTTTTTAATACCATTTCTAAGAAAAAGCCCTAATTTAATCATACTTTATTAACCGGACCAGATTTGATTATTATTAGATATTAATATATTCAATTTTAGTATAAGAATTAGCGTCACTGCAACCGTACTAATTATAAAATTGCCATTTTAATTATCTTCATTATGACTTTTCTCAAAACGTTCATGTTTTTCTTGCGCAGCAATTGAAAGCGTAGCTACTGGGCGTGCTTCTAGCCTTTTTAATCCTATTGGTTCATTGGTTTCTTGGCAATATCCATAATTTCCAACCTCTATACGGGAAATTGCATCATCGATTTTACTAATTAATTTTCTATATCTATCTCGAGTTTTTAATTCTATGCTAACATCAACCTCATCACTTGCTCTATCGTTCATATCAGGCTCATTCCAATTTTTTTCTTGTAACGATCTAACTGCTTCTGAGAGTTCTTCTTGTAAATTTGTTTTCCAATCAAGCAGTTTGTTTTTGAAATAAGCGAGCTGCATGGGATTCATATATTCCTCGTTTTCAGAGGGTGTGTAGCCTTCAGGAAGTTCAGTAACGTGCATTATTAGTTTACCTTTATCGTTGAAAATATGATGATATTTTAGGCTATAAAAAAAACGAGGCAAGTGAATTATTTATTAAATATCCTATTATTTTATGGCCCAGCTTATTTGTTTTTTATAGAAATAAAAAAACACTAGCTATTTACACCAATAACGTATAAATAATAAACAAAAAGTAATATTGCAATGCAGCAAAATTCTTTACAAAATTTAATATCAATAATAGCTAAACTACCTGGACTAGGGCATAGATCTGCTCGCCGCATTGTGCTCCATTTACTGCAGCATAAAGAATTGATGCATAAATTATCAGAGTCCATAATTAGTACTGCTAAAGAAATGAAGTTTTGTGAAATATGTAGTAATTTAGACTCTGTTTCTCCGTGCGCAATTTGTGGTTCTAACACTAGAGATAAAAGCTTGATATGCGTTGTTGAGGGAGTAGCTGACTTATGGGCTCTGGAACGCAGCAAGCTTTATAACGGCTTATACCATGTTTTGGGTGGTACATTATCTGCAATAAATGGTACAACTCCGGAATCTCTAACCATAGATAAATTAAAAAGAAGGTTAATCAGTAATATAAGTGAAGTTATTATAGCGACAAATGCAACTTTGGAAGGAGAGAGCACAGGTCATTATATTGCGAGCTTGGTCGAAAAAGCTGGTATTAAGGCAACTAGATTAGCACATGGGATACCTATGGGAGCGGAATTGGATCATATGGATGATGGAACCTTGACTATTGCATTAAAATTAAGACAATTATTTTAAATTACGATTCGTATTGCAACTTTAAGAAGGAAAATATTAAAATTAGTTTGCGTTTTTAGTTAAGTCATATAACTTAATAAATAAACAAGTAATTTTTTTATTTAGATGAATAATGCGGAATATACAGCCTTTAGCTAGCAAAGCTACATCAAACAATAAATTAAAAGTTATTAGTAACGATGCTGCTAACACCTCAACCCCTGGTTTTAAGAGAGATGATGTCTTATTTCAAAAGTGGCTACACTATGATTTTAATAAGGACAACAGTATGCCTGTTGATTCCAAAACTATTACTAATTATATACAGGGCAACTTATAGCAGACTAATAATAAGTTCGATTTCGCAATAATTGGTTCCGGATTTTTTTTTGGAGTCATTAAAGCAAATGGTAATCGTAAGTTTACACGGGTTTACACGGAATGGTAAATTTACTTTAAGTTCTGAAGGGATATTAAAGGACATTAATGGAAGAAGTATTAGCGATGTTGATGGAGGAGAAATTAGTATTGGTCAAGAGTATACAAGTTTTGACGTTTTAAAAGATGGTAGAATTTTTGTAAATGGTGCAGAGGCTGGTACTATAGGAATTTTCGAATTTGCTCAAGATGAAGTTGTGCTAATAATAACTTGGTTATAAATACCAACAGAGAAAATATGAGATCAACTTATAAAATTTTTAGTAAATCCGATTAATTAGGAGGAAAATTATGGCAACAGCACTAAGAACAGCAGCAACAGGCTTGCAAGCCAGCTCTCAGGCAATTAAGGATGATGCAAATAACTTGTGGCTAACCTTACTATTAAAGAGGACGGTACTGTGTCAGTGTTATGATCGATAACGCGGTTCAGGAAATAGGCAGGATTGAGATGGCCAACTTTATTAATCCTAAATGGATTGAAAAGAATTGGCCAACACTTATTCGAGGAAAGTGAAGGCTCGGGCTCACCAATGTTTGCATATCCAGATGAAAATAACATGGGTACAGTAAAACAATATTATATTGAAAAATCTAATGTTGATCCGATTTTATCAATCTTAAGTCTTACAGAAAGTAGCCATTGGAACAACTACAGCCTTAAAGCTTTTGAAATTGGAGCAAAGATTGAAGATAGATTAATGGATGTAAGAGTATGATTTACCACGTAGGTTGTTTGAGCTTTATATCTTTTTTAATTTTACTGCTAATGATGCATTTCTCTGGTGCTATTGAGAACCAGACCAAGTAAGTAGCATGATTTCTCATGAGATAGAAAAAGCAAAGAGGCCTTGAAACTGTACTAGTTAAATTTGATAATAAGATTAAAAAAATAGATAGTATAGATCAGGTTGAAGTGGTTTCGGTGTTAGTAAATGGCAACAATAACTTCAGCGCTATGGTAAATACTGAGAATGGAGAAGGCGTGCTTAGTGGTACATACTATGAAGCTGTGCAGGTACCTGTTACAACAGCCCATAAAAAATGGAACTATTATTACGGAAGCTGCTATAAATATGGCAATATTTCCAGCTAACCAAATGATATTGAAATGACTCCTCTGATAAAAAAAGGGGAGGCTGTTAAGGTACTTATATTTACTATATCTTGCAAAAGTCATCAACAAAACAAAATAATTCTATAATACCCTTTTTATAGGGGCTCTTTTTCAAAAATAAACATATAGTACCTTATTCAGATCTCTAAATACCTCTTTCTTTAACATTTTTATCCAAAACTCAGGTTTTTAAGGCGAGCCATAATAAAGCAAACGAACCTTAGCAAAGATCATTTCTTAACATCTATCGATTTATATATTAAAAGTCAGGCTATTCAAAAACTTCCCCATAAATCACGTGTACTTGCCCCGCATTATGAGCATCTTTACCACCGCTATTAAATCTCCTGCTGATGCAACTGAATATCCTGCATTATCACCTAGATCAATACAATTGATAATAAAGCCATTAGTGCCATTTAGACTAGAAAGCTCTAAAGGTGTAGATTGACAATATTCATATGCGCTTGTCCTGCATACTCCTAAGAATAATACCAGGAGCACCGATAATAATATCATTTACAATCGCCATTTTTATATAGCCTGCTGATGCGACAGACTGCCCTGCATAATCACTTGGATTAATGCCGTCAATAGCAAAGCCATTTTTGCCGTTTAGACTTGCTAAATTAAATACACTTTGAGCCATGAAACCTTCTAAAATTAGTTGTTGAGAATTTACGCTAACACACTTTCCTATCAAAGTATATATGTGTTTACTAAAAAGATAACTTTTTATTACCTGGTAGTATTAATTCTTTATTAATCATATATAGCTCGCTATTGTATTACTAAACCCTACAGACTGATACTTGATCAACAATATATCCGGCTCTTCAAGTTAAAGGGAAATATACCTCACAAATCTACTAATTTTGGCTTAGCTAATCAGTCTAGAGTTAAATTTTTCTTAATCCCACAAGCAGCTAATAATCCAATGACTAATAAGAGTTTTATAATGGTTTTAAGTTTTATTTTCTTCATATTGGCAAATATCATTAATAACACATTGAGAACATAGAGGCTTTTTAGCCTTACATATATATCTTCCATGTAAAACTAGCCAGTGGTGTGCATACCTTTTAAAACGATCTGGTATCTTTTTCTCTAATTCCATTTCAGTTACTAATACATTTTTAGTTTGGCAAAGACCAATTCTATTAGAAACCCTAAGTACATGAGTATCTACTCCTATAGTATTCTGTTCGAAGATAGAATTTAAAATTACGTTAGCTGATTTTCTTCCAACTCCTGGAAGTGTCTGTAGACCCTCTAAGTTGTCTGGGACTACACTATTAAATTTTTCGATAAGTATTTTGCTTAAGGCGATGATATTTTTAGCTTTGGAATTATAAAGGCCGATAATTCTAATAAAGTCCTTTAGTGCTTCTTCACCAAGCTCTACCATCTTTTCTGGGGTATCACTTACTTTAAAGAGCTTTTCGGTGGCTTTATTCACTGTCTTATCTGTCGATTGGGCTGAAAGAACAACAGCTACCAATAAGGTATATGGAGTAGAGTAGTCTAGCTCTATTAATGGCTTTTCTTTTACTGTTGCAAATCTAGTAAAAATTTCTTCAATTTGTTTTTGGTTTAGCACTTGGTTTATTAATAGGTTTCTTTGTCTTATTCCTTACACTTTTTTGAGGAGCTGGGCTAGAGCCTTTTTTACCAGTTATTTTTTCTAACGCAAGCGCATTTTGGGTCGCCATTTTTTTCACTACTTCAAATTCTTCTCTCTTTACAAAGTCCATACCTGCTATAAACGATTCTATCTGATATTTAACAAATTTAGTTAATTCATTTTTCATGCTTGCAGTGGTTGCGATAGCTGAATTAGCAAGCTTTACTATATCTGCAAAAAGGTTGTTATTATCCTTGTACATATTTTATTTTACCTTTAAAAGCTAATGTTGATTAAAAATTAAAATACTTCAAGAGTATTTCAATTTAATATATATGATATCTATAATAATTGTGCTATATCCTATTAAATTTTTCTTATGGTTTCTATCGCATTTCCCTATATAGATCCGGTAATTTTTCATATATATGGACCAATAGCCTTACGGTGGTATGGTCTGGCCTATGCTTTAGGTATTATAATGAGCTCATGGTATATCAATCACTTAAACGATAAGTCTTCGTGCTTGCCATCAAAAGGCGGTGTGGTCGAAGATATGATTTTTTATGCAGCAGCTGGCATTATTATTGGCGGAAGGCTTGGTTACGTGCTTTTTTACAATATTGATTATTATATATTGCAACCTCTTGAGATAATTAAAATTTGGCAAGGCGGAATGTCATTTCATGGGGGATTTATTGGATTGGTGATAGGTATTTATTTTCTATGTAAAAAATATAAGTTAAATTTTTTAGCATTAACAGACTTAATCGCATGTGCAGCACCTATTGGACTTTTTTTTGGCAGAATTGCCAATTTTATTAATGGTGAATTGTTTGGTAGAAAAACTGAAGTTGCTTGGGGAATAGTTTTTCCTAACGATGAAGAAGCGAGACATCCAAGTCAACTTTATGAAGCTTTTCTTGAAGGTTTATTGTTATTTTTTATAATGTTTTTGTTAAGGAGGTCCAGCAAAATAAGAAGCAGCGGAATTTTATCTGCTTCGTTTTTAATACTTTACGGGATTTTTAGATCAATTGCTGAATTCTTTAGAGAACCAGATTATCATATTGGATTTATTGCTAAATATTTTACAACCGGGCAAATATTATGCATTCCATTTGTATTAGGAGGAATAGTATTATTGATATATCGATCAAAGGAAAAACTTGTACCATAACCATTATAGCGGCAAAAAATTAATTCTAGTTAGCATTAGATATTGACCATTATGTGTTTTGGTGTATCCTTTTCTGTGTTGATTATATATTATTAGGTCATTGGAGTGCACTTCTTATTCAAATTAGATAAGTACCATCTAGCTCTTTTTGTTACAATAATAGTTTCTCTAACTTACAACGTTATTTTTTGGGGGAGTTCTGTGGACGTTCCCGATTCTACTTTGTTAGTTAAGCTTTTGACTATAGATAATCATAGCTCTCCTTTTATCAATAGTGAAGAAAGTATTGATGTTACTGACAACTCTCACGATATTGAACAGTACAACAAAATAAAAAAAGAAGATGGTATATATAAAATTATTTTAGAAGAAGGTGATAACCTAGAACAAATATTTGCAGAATTACAAATTGATAAAAAGAAATCGCACCTCATTACAAGCGCTATAGAAAAAATTTATAAGTTAACTAAATTAAGGGCCGGAGAAGAGATTCAAATTTCATTCTTAACTGCCCAAGGGCAACTCATTGATAAGCCAGAAAATATTGAGCAATTACTTATTGATACTTCTGGAGCTAAAATTCAGATAAACTATTCTTTAGACAGTAGACAATATCATGCCAAGTTGTTACCTATAGTACTGGAAAACAGGATTAGCTCTGTTGGGGGAAAGATAACTAATAGCTTCTTTTATTCTGCGCAAAATAGTGGCTTGTCGCGCTCTATAGCTATGGATTTCATTAATATATTTAGTCACCAAATTGACTTTCAGCGCGATTTAGAATTTGGTAGCAAATTTAAAGTTGTGCATGAATATCAAATAAATGATAAGGGCAAAAAAATTAAGGATGGAAGAATTATGTATGCTTCTTTACAGGTAAAAGATCGAGATATTGAAGTATATATGCATGAATTTTCTGATGGAACTTTTGGTTATTTTAATAAGGATGGTTCTAGCATAAAGAAAGCATTGCTTAGAACTCCAGTGAAAAGCGCTATAGTAAGCTCTGGGTTTGGCATGCGAAAGCACCCAATTCTAGGGTATTCTAGAATGCACCGAGGCCTTGATTACGCAGCACCGCATGGTACTCCTGTTATCGCTTCAGGAGATGGAGTAATTGAAACTATGAAGTATCATGGTAATTATGGCCGTTATGTTAAAATTAAACATAATAAAAAGTATTCTACCTTGTATGCGCATCTGGATCGATTCTCTAGCAAATTTTCTGTAGGATCTAGGGTAAAACAAGGTGAGGTTATTGGTTATGTTGGTTCAACCGGGATGTCTACGGGGCCGCATCTGCACTACGAAGTACATGTTGACGGTAAGCAAGTTAATCCTGCAAAGATTACTATCATACCAAAATCATTAAATCTAGAAGGTCAACAGCTAGTCGCATTTAAGGCTAAACAAACTGAGATAAATAAGCTATTAAATGAAGATGTAGCTCTAGCTGAAGTATATACTCAGCTAAAAAAATGAAATTAATTCAAATTCTAATATGAAAAATAAGTGTAACTTTTTTAAAGTTTTGGCTTTAATTCCTTTACTATTTATTTCTTCTTGTAGCACCGATAGGCCTGCTCCCTCTGAACGTAAAGAGCAGTTTTATTATGGTAAATCAGGCATAGTAAAATTAATAAGAATTTCTAGAACTCAGAGCATTAAAGAAATAGCTTACAATTATGGAGTTGAGGCAGAAATCATAGCAAGAGTTAATGGCAGACCAGTTTATGGTTCTATTGCTGCTGGGGAAGTAATAAAAATCCCTATGTCACGTGATGTTCAATTCGAAGAACAGGTATTTGATGAAGAGGGCCAGGATTATGAAGATACGGTAGAGGGCGTGCCTTTAGTTCTAGAGCCTACTGAGCAAAAATCACCTTCTAGTGATGAAGAATTAGATAAAGATATTAATTCATCAAAAACTCGAGCGCTAGCTGAGCATCCTTTACCGCAAGGTGAACTTATTATTTCTAAAAAAGAGGTAGTAAAGAAGGGTGATTTTAAATATGTTACTCCTTTAAATTCAAAGCAATTTATTTGGCCAGTTGAGGGTAAGATTCTATCGCGATACGGCAAATCAGGGAACTCCTTTAATGAAGGTATGAATATAGCTGCTCCTCTTGGTACAGTGGTGCGGGCAGCAGCCGATGGGGAAGTCATGTATGTAGGTAAAGAACCAAAGGTTTATGGTAATTTGATAATAATTAAGCATCGAGGTAATTATCTCACTGCCTATGCGCATAACGATAAGATAAGTGTAGCAAAAGGAGCAAAAGTAAAGCAAGGACAACCAATTGCCACTATCGGAAAAACTGGGGCTGCTATTATTCCTCAGCTTCATTTTTCAATGAGGAAAGATAAAAAAACTATCAATCCTGAGGGGTGAAGAGAATATTTAGCCTTCTTCTCAAGCAAAATCTTGGTATGCAGGATAAGTTACCTAGTGTCAAAGTCTGTTTCTGACTATTTATATGACATATAAAAGAGCGCACTCAACTCACATATGGAGGTTTTGGCATGGAGCGTGCTCTTTTTGAGTGTCTTACTTATATGGTAAATTTAGTCGAGTCCAAGAATTAGGGAGTAGGCTGCGTATAAAATTAACTTACCATGCCGTTCACGGGCAATAAAAACATTATATAGATAAAATGGTTGCTCTGGTGGAACGACGTCATTGCAATCTATTTCAATATCATGTTGCGGCGACGGAGTTATTGAAAACCACATTAATATAAGCAGCTCAGTAAGGCTTTGGATATCACTTGCTGCAAAGGCTTGGAGCAGCTTCTCCATCCCTAATAAAGAAGAGCATATTTACCATAAATACACCTCAGTTTGGAGTAAGTAGGTTTGAGTTTATTTTTCCATGAGAGAGAGGGTTTGTTGGGTTTGAAGACATAAGCC
>JALDTH010000150.1 GCA_030073355.1 Candidatus Midichloria sp.
TAGTTTCCTTTGCCTCTGTGAGTCCGTTTAAGGATCTTTGATACCTGAATTGTTAAAATGCTTGTAAAAAGGTCATCAATTAAACAGAATATTTCTAATTAGGGATACCATCTTTCTTGTTTGGCATAAAATTGAGAAAATGGTTGTCCTGCTTTTTTAAAACCATATCAGGTATTCTTTTTAAAATTACTTTATTTAGAACTGAGGTTAAAG
>JALDTH010000151.1 GCA_030073355.1 Candidatus Midichloria sp.
CTTTGCAGCAATTCAGCAGTATGACCAATGTTATAACCACATCTTAGTTCAACTGTAGCTAATAAGCTTTGGGAATTATTCTCTGAGAGTAATTTAAACACAGTTTAGGTAAAAATCTTTGAAAGTTTGGTAATGGATCAAATAAAACTAGGATAGTTATAACTTTGGAAAGCGTCATCATAGATGCTAGTTTCCTTTGCCTCTGTGAGT
>JALDTH010000152.1 GCA_030073355.1 Candidatus Midichloria sp.
CCTCAGTTCTAAATAAAGTAATTTTAAAAAGAATACCTGATATGGTTTTAAAAAAGCAGGACAACCATTTTCTCAATTTTATGCCAAACAAGAAAGATGGTATCCCTAATTAGAAATATTCTGTTTAATTGATGACCTTTTTACAAGCATTTTAACAATTCAGGTATCAAAGATCCTTAAACGGACTCACAGAGGCAAAGGAAACTA
>JALDTH010000015.1 GCA_030073355.1 Candidatus Midichloria sp.
ACTTTATCTCTAATTGCTTATTGACTCAAATCAGCTAAACCTTCTGTTAAATTCTCTCCTTAAACAGAATTGAGGTTCTACCATTTGGATCAGCTAGATATGCTCCAATAATGATATCAGCCCTACCCATCTCTATTGATATCTCCAGGCTGTTGATACTGAATACCTAGTGAAACACTACTTGCAAAAGGTAGGGCGGCAAAACATTATTTAGAAAATGCTAGAAGAAATGAGAAAATATGATCTTGATGCTTTTACCTGCAGATCTTCACTAGACGAAATAGGACTAGTTAAGGTCTTTTAATTCCAGATAGCCAGGACAGGAAGCTGTGGATAATAATATCATTAAAAGCACAATGATGGCATATCCTGGTGTATCTGATTATGCAAAAGTTTATGGATATAGATAAATCATGATTTAAGATTATAAAATAGTTTTGGTAGAAGGGTATTTATTTTATTGAGCAGTGCTTCTAAGCAAATTAAAAAATTATTTTACTATGCTAAGCAGAATAATTCGTTAACAGCTCTTACATTTTAGGAAGTAGATACGTAGAAAAAACCACAGAAAAGAATTTTTAGACTTGGTAAAAACAGCTGATATAGTTCTTTATAAATGAAAATCAATTATTTGAATTATATCAAGATAATAACCTTGATAAGATTATTTCAAAATTACAGTAACAATATAACAGTTATAATAATGGAAGCAGATGGAGTCTATATCGTCGCTTCTCATGATAAGAAATATATACCCAATATATTATTTGCTGCCAGTTTCCTATATGGTTATATAAAAAAGTCTAGAATATTCTGGCAGATTATGGGCCCTAAAGGCGTCTCAAATCATACAGAAACTTGGAGGAAAACCTTAAACTAGGCCGAAAATGACCCACCACAACCACACTTACTTTTTTCATTGGGATTGAGAAAAAAGAATCCAGATTTCACTTTTTCATCCTTGTAGTCTAACTCAGTGCCAACTAAATAAAGAACCGCTTTTGGTGTAATGAATATAACGACGTCTTTATCCACCACCTCTTCATCAGCAGGATTTTTTTCGTCTGCGTATTCAAAAGTATAAGCAAGTCCTGAGCAACCACCTTGTTTAACGCCGATTCTAATACCAGCAGTGGCTTTGCTTCTTTGCGCTATTAAGGCTTTAATTCTGTTAGCCGCAGTTTCAGTAATAGAAATAATGTTGCTCATAGTTATTTATTACCTGTTTCCCATTTTTCTTTATAATCACGAATTGCACTATTTATTGCATCTTCTGCTAGTACCGAGCAGTGGATTTTAACTGGCGGTAATGAAAGCTCTTGGGCAATTTCAGAGTTTTTTATGCTAGCCGCTTCAGCAAGAGTCTTTCCCTTTACTCTTTCAGTTGCCAAGGAACTTGACGCAATAGCTGAAAGACATCCAAAAGTTTTAAATTTCACATCTTCTATAATTTGCGTCTTAGGGTTAACCTTGATTTGTAGCTTCATTACATCCCCGCAAGATGGAGCTCCAACTAGACCTGTGCCCACATTTTCTTCATCTTTAGCAAATGATCCAACATTCTGCGGATTTTCATAATGATCTATAACTTTTTTACTATATGCCATAACTTTACCTCTAATAACTTTTTAATGACCTGACCAATTAACTGTTTTTAAATTTATCCCTTCTTGCATCATCTCCCAAAGAGGACTTAATTCTCGGAGCTGATCAACACTCTTGGTGATACATTTTACTGCGTAATCAATTTCTTCTTCGGTAGTAAATCGCCCGATACCGAATCTAATTGATGTATGCGCCATTTCCTCGTCCACTCCTAAAGCTCTCAAAACATACGAAGGCTCAAGGGATGCAGAAGTACAGGCAGATCCAGAAGAAACAGCTAAATCTTTTATTGCCCCAATCATAGATTCTCCTTCTATGCATGAAAAGCTTAAATTAATGCAACCCGGATATCTAATATTTCTACCTCCATTCAGATATACTTCTGGAATTTTAGTAACTTCATTGATAAATTTTTCACTCAAATATGAAATCTTCTTATAATCATTTTCCATATCTTGCTTAGCAATTACCGCTGCTTCCCCTATACCTACTATTAAAGGAGTGGGTAGCGTACCAGATCTCATGCCTCTTTCTTGTCCGCCACCATTAATCATCGCTGTCAATCTTACTCTTGGTTTTCTTCTAATATAGAGAGCTCCGATACCTTTTGGAGCGTAAATTTTATGACCAGAAATACTCATTAAATCTATATTCATAACTTCTACATCTAATGAAATTTTCCCAAAAGCTTGGGCAGCATCTGTATGGAAAAATGCTCCGTGAGATCTGCATATCTTACCAATCTCTGAAATTGGTTGAATAACACCTATTTCATTATTAATTGCCATAATAGAGACAAGAAGAGTATCTGAACTAATTGCATTTTCCAAATCTTTCAAATCAATTAATCCATTAGTCTTTACTGGAAGATAAGTTACTCTAAATCCTTCTTGTTCAAGGTAACGGCAGGTGCCTAGAATACATTTATGCTCTGTTACAGTAGTAATTATATGTTTCTTCTCGTTCTTATAAAATTGCGCAACTCCTTTCAAAGCTAGATTATTCGATTCAGTTGCTCCTGAAGTAAATATAATATCTTTGCTATCCGCATTAATGAGCTCAGCAATTTGCTTTCTTGCATTTTCATTTGCTTCCTCTGCTTCCCAGCCAAAGGAATGGCTCCTGGAATGAGGATTACCAAACTTTTCTGTAAAATATGGTAGCATCTTCTCTAAAACCCTGCGATCAACAGGGGTTGTAGCTTGGTAATCCATGTAAATTGGTAATTTCATAATCATTAAATTGCATCCTTTATTAATTTATTTGACCTAAGGTATAGATCCTTCCATATTTGAATAAACTTTTTAGCTTCTTCATGGGTATTATTTACACCCAGGCTAATTCTAATAGCAGTTTTAGCCTCTTCCAAAGAATAACCCATTGCCATGTGGACATGTGGTAGTTTAGAAGAACCTGAAGAACAAGCGCTGCCATTACTTATAGCAATGCCATTCGTATCAAAGTGTATAATTTGCGCTTCAGCTGTAACATTTGGCATGCTAATAGAGGAGGTATTCGGTAACCGCACAGCACCTTTACCAAAGAAAACCGCTTGATTAGTTATATTTAAGATCTTTTCCTCAATATAATCTCTAATCGGTTCAGTTTTAGCCATTAAATTCCGATATTTCGCTTCTAGAGAGCATGCTACTCCAAAGCCATAAATTCCATGTATATTATGAGTCCCAGAACGGAGCCTATATTCTTGTCCTCCACCAATGATAATTGGCTTAATATCTAGGTTCTTTTTATAAACTAATGCAGCAGCTCCCATAGGTCCGCCAAACTTATGAGAGGATATGGTCATCATATCAACTCCTAGATCGTTTATATCTATAGCTATTTTCCCCGGCGCTTGAGTAGCATCGGTATGAACTATAGCTCCTTTCTTTTTAGCTAAATAAACGATATCCTTAATTGGTTGGATGACACCTGTCTCATTGTTTGCAATCATCACTGAAACTAACGGAGTACGCTCGTTGCAC
This sequence comes from Candidatus Midichloria sp., assembly GCA_030073355.1. Classification (GTDB taxonomy): domain Bacteria; phylum Pseudomonadota; class Alphaproteobacteria; order Rickettsiales; family Midichloriaceae; genus Midichloria. Next base: position 3,591 of record JALDTH010000015.1, read on the forward strand.
ACAGTTAAAGCTTTTTCTAACTCAGCGAGATCAACTACACCAGTTGGTAGAACTTTTATCATTATCATAGCATTGCTAACTAGCCCCAGTATTGAAGAATGTTCTATCACTGATACTAACGGATTAACATTTTTTATTCCCAAGATTGCTAAATTATTAGCCTCAGTTCCAGAAGAGGTGAACACCACGTTATATTGACTATCTGCTTTTAAAAATTCTTTTACTCTGCTTCTAGCATTTTCTAAATAATGTTTTGCCGCCCTACCTTTTGCATGAGTTGAAGAGGCATTCAGCGGGTATTGAAAAAGTTCCAGCATTTCCTTCTTAATTTCTGGCAACAAGCTGGTTGTTGAGTTATGGTCGAAATAGATGTTATTTAAAGAATAGGTTTTAGATAAACGTTTGTTCTGAACATCCAAGAGAGTTTTATTTAAAAAATATTCTTCAATTTGATTCTCTAACTCTGCCCATAAATGATGAGTAGCACACATTACCTTACCAGATGCCAAGCAGCCATTCCTGTGGTCATTACTGGTTTGATGGGCGCAACGTGTAATTTTTATATCTTCTTCAACAGCTCTAATGATTTCTGAAATTGAGATTGTATTAGGTTTCTTAGCCAAGCGATAACCACCACCAGGTCCTCTTACAGCTTTAACCAAACCTGCTCTTTTTAATTTAGCAAATATTTGCTCTAGAAACAGTAATTCAATTTCTTGGCTAAGCGCTATATCTGCTAATTTAGTTAAAGATAATAGCTCCTTCGAAGCTATTTCTAGCATTCCCATAACAGCATATCTGGCCTTACTTGTTAGAAACATTTTCTTTGCTATTTGTATTGAGTTTATATAAAATGTATTGAGCTGCTTTTTAGCTAAAATAGGTTAAGCATTAATAAATATCTGTTCAGATTTTAAAATAACCTAGTAAAATAATCAACAATTATTTGAAAAAGATTTATATGCGCGAAGTAATGTTTAATGGCCCGAGCGGTAAGATCGAAGGAAGATATTTTCATTCAGAGGAGATAAACGCTCCTGCTGCATTAATTTTACATCCTCACCCGCTTCATGGCGGAACTATGAATAACAAGGTAACTTACAATATTTTTCATACATTAATTAATCATAAATTTTCTGTTCTAAGATTTAATTTCAGAGGAGTAGGAAAATCGCATGGTACTTTCGATCATGGAGTTGGAGAATTACTAGATGCCGCAACCGCTCTTGATTGGCTACAAGTGCACAACCCAGGAGCGTCAAGTTACTGGATAATTGGCTTTTCTTTTGGCGCTTGGATTGCAATGCAACTATTAATGAGAAGACCAGATATCAATAATTTTATCGCTATTTCTCCACCTGCACATTCATATGATTTTAATTTCTTATCTCCTTGTCCTGTACCAGGACTTATTGTCCAAGGCACTAAAGATAAAATAGTTCCTGAGGCTTCAGTAATCAACCTATATGAAAAGCTTGACAAACAAAAAAATTCGGATATTGAATATGTCTCAATTTACGGAGCCGACCATTTTTTTAAAGATCAAATGGAAGAATTATCTAATGTAATTTCTTCCTACGCAGAGCCAAGAATCATCATGCAACAATTACCTAAAAAAGTAAAAAGAGATCGAAGAAGAAGGCAAATTGTTCCAGAGGAATAACTTATGGAGCTAGCCACTTTACTGACAGTTATTATTCTGGGCATGTTATCTATCCTTTTTTCTATAGTTGCTGCCCTTAGAGTAAAGAAAACTAACTTATATAATCAGACTTTATTGTCTAAACTTGCGGAATTCGAGATAAAACTTTCTCTCTCTCTAGGAAACAATTTTGACAACCAAGAAAAGCAAGCTGCACTGCACCACCACAGCATTGTACAACAATTCAATATCTCAATTTCAGCACAAAAAAATCAACTAGATACTTTACATCAGCAACTTAGCCAGATCGCGCAGCTTAATGAAAATAAAATGGAGAACATCAGACGAACTCTGCATGAAAATATATCCAAATTACAAGATGAAAATAATAAAAGGCTGGAAGACATACGATTAACCGTCGATGAGAAGTTGCAAAGCACCTTAGAAAAGAGACTTGGAGAATCATTCAAGATTGTTAGTGAGCGCTTAGAGATGGTTTATAAAGGACTTGGAGAAATGCAAAACCTTGCCTTAGGTGTTGGAGACTTAAAGAAAGTACTAACTAATGTAAAGACTCGAGGTATTTGGGGTGAAGCTCAACTTGAAGCTATATTGCAACAAGTCATGATGCCAGATCAATATGCAAGTAACGTGGCTGTTAAACTTAATTCCCAAGACCGAGTTGAATATGCGATCAAACTACCAGGAAGAGAAGAGAATTCCGTTGTTTGGCTTCCAATAGATGCCAAATTCCCTCTGGACGATTACCACAGATTGCTGGAAGCACAAGAGAATGGCGATTTAACTGACATAGACAAGCACAGCAAATTGCTAGAAAACAGCCTTAAAAAATGCGCAAAAACTATAGCGGAAAAATATATTAACACTCCTACTACCACTGACTTTGCAATCATGTTTCTCCCAATTGAAGGCCTCTATGCAGAAGCATTAAGGCGAATTGGGATTATTGAGCTCTTGCAACGTGAGTATAGAATAGTGATCACTAGCCCAACTACTCTATGCGCCATATTAAATAGCTTGCAAATGGGCTTCAAGACTATGGCCATAGAAAAGCATTCTAGCCAGGTTTGGAAAGTATTGGAATCTATTAAGCCAGAATTTTCCAAATTTGCTGATTTACTAAGTAAAACAAGAACTAAATTAGAACAAGCAAGTCAAACAATTAGTGGCGCTGAAACTAAAGCCCGCTCTATACAAAAAAGACTTGATAGAGCTGAAAGACCAGCTTTAGAAAAGGGTGAAGCTATAAGTTTATTTACTAGCGAAATGACCAATTAACGGTAAAAAGCTAATTTTCAGTACAAATCCTTCTATTTAGCTCAATATTTGATTTAATTTCTGCGCGCTTAGACTAGCGCCTCCGACCAACAAACCGTCTAGAACATCTATGCCAAAGAATTCATCTGCGTTCTCTGGACATACAGATCCGCCATATAACAGTTGAAGATAAGGATAAGCCCCTTTAATTTTATTAAATATAGCCTTAATCTCGTCAACACTCGGAGTAACGCTCGAGCCTATAGCCCAGATGGGTTCGTATGCAATTACAAATTTTTTATTTCTACTTATACCTATCTCCTCAAGCTGCTTAAATAGGTATTCCAGAGTACTATCCTGGTTCCTGACCTTTAGAGGTTCTCCTACACAGATTATAGGAGTGACCTTTGATTCTAAAGCCTTAACTAACTTTCTACCTACCGTTTGGTTATCTTCACTGCAACTAATACGTCTTTCGGAATGCCCAATAATAACATATTTACATCCAATCTCGTATAACATTGACGCTGCAATCTCGCCCGTATACGCTCCTAAATCATTTGCAGAGCAATCCTGCGCTCCGAAATCTAATTTTTTGAATGCATCTACTAAGGTTGGTATATAAATAAAAGATGGACAGATTACTAAACTCTTATGGAGATCTTCTATATTAATGGATTTAAGCAAAGTAACCGCTTCGCGCAAAAGGATATTCATTTTCCAATTTGCAACTACTAGCTTTTGGGTCATTCTAATCTAAGGGAATTACCTTTAAGAAAACTGCCTTCTCTGGCTGTTGAGTTGTCTTCTTTGGGTACTAGCTTTTTTTTGTTTTTGCTTCCTCCTGGCAGAAGGCTTTAGATAGAAACGATGCTCCTTTACAGATTGAAGAGTCTTCTCTCTCTGCATTAGCCTCTTTAGCTCTCTTAATAAATTTTCTACATTAGACGAATTATTTGTCGTATTAAAATTAAACCGAGCGTCAACTTGTACCAAGCAAAAGCCTCCAAAAAAGAATTAAATTTAGTATATTATATTATAGCTATGAAATTGTTAGTGTCAAGTGTAGTGAAGCAAATTCGGTTCTAAATAAAGCTTAGTCTTTGCCCTATGCAAACCTAAGCTTTACCTAACAACTCATATAATCTAATACATTTTCAACATGAGCTATCATCCCAAGATTATCGAAGACACAAAACTCTACACCAGTATTATCAACTACTTCTTCGTTACAACTTTCGTTACTACAAGCAATTGTCCCGCTTCCGCATAGAGATGAAGGGAAACTCCGCTCTCTAATAGTTAACCTTCAATTGCCGTTCTCAGCACCACATCTTCATACTTAAGCCTATATTTACCATTACAATAACCTTAACAGCAACATTAATAATGTGCCAAAGACATAAGATTTTGCTCCTGATAGAGGGCAGAGAGATGAAGTAGTGGTTAGCGTAGTAGTTAGTAGCGGTAGTTGTAGTACTTGTTGTCGGCTCAGTGGTTGTAGTAGAAGTTGTAGTAGTTGACTCAGTAGTACTGGGTTGTAGTGGTTGTTGAAAAGGGGGTGGATATTTAATAAAACACGTAATACTGTTAGAGTAATGATTAGCTGTGGCTAAATCTGGCTTGCCGTCACCATTAAAATCAGCAACGCTGCAGTCAGCTGAGCTGCAACTCAAGCTAGAAAAAATCACAGGCTTAAAGGACCCCATCCACGTTTCCTAAGAATATTGAAATTGCTGCTGTAAAATCCAGACATGTAATTAGTATTAACCACCATCACCGTTAAAATCGGCAACCCTAACACCCAAAATGGTCTTGTTCCTATAGTATATGGATGATACAGACGATCTAAAAGTACCATCCCATTTCCCAAAAGCATAGATATAGTATTTAAATCGGTATTTGCACTTATAATATCCTGATTACCGTCGCCATTTAAGTCTGCAAACTGTGACACCATAAGGAATAACTCCAACCCTATAACTTACTACTCGCTTAGAAAATGTCGTCTCCTCTACCTGAATAATACCGAAACTGAATTTGAATTCTCATTTGCACTAACCAAGTCAATTTTTCCATCTTTATTGAAGTTCCAGCTATCTAACCAGTAAGGATAAGAGCCAACTCCATAGTTAACCATAGGTGCAAACATACCACTCATAACACAAACCATGAATAAAGGTGTTTCTATAACCTATATGACACCTATTGTTAAATCTTACAGAGTCACTAAAGAGCTGTACTCTCTCCTTAGCGAAGTCATACTACGCTTTTAAAATTTCTGGGCTGTTTTTGATATATATCATAGATAACATCTTGTTAGCGCCTCCAAAACAATGGATACATCGCTTATACGCCAACAACTATCTAAAACATCTTCGAATTATTAATAAATCTCAGTAAACAAGTAGGTTAGTTATAACGGTATATATACTGCTTATAAATTAAGAACGGAAGAAAGCCTCTCACTTCTCTTCTCCAAGAACAATTAGCAGCCTTTTAGCCAATGGCAGCGCCCAAGCTCTAAATAGACGCACCAATTACCTTTTAGCAGGAGAGGATAATAAAAAGGGAATACACTCTTTTTATAGTTATCTCCGTTAATCTGGGGATAGAGGCAGATGAGCGCTAAGAAAGCTAAAGTGAGTTTGCAATAGAAAAAGTACGCCTTCCGCCCCTTGCACAACAAGCGAAGCTTTCAAGGGGGCCATATAAAAAAGCAAACGAGCCTTGTAATGGATCCTCTCTTGAAATCTTGGCTTTTCAACTCTTCATTTACCAAAGACATATCCACAAGCGCTTTAGATATATACTGAACCGCCCCTGCTCTTTTAGGCAACAACCATATCAGTGCTACCGATTCCTCAAGTTAAAGAAATACAAATCATTCTTGGTATCTGCGCCAAGTCAAGAACGATTTGATCAATATTAAATCCGTGGTCACTGATAAGTTTGCTCAAGGTACCCAACTGCTTATAACCAATCTCAAAAAATACTTTGCCGTCTGTTTTTAGATATTTAGGCAGTTTTTCTAAAATAGCTTCATAACAGGCAAAGCCATTCGCATCATCTGTCAATGCAACCTTGGGCTCATAATTTTTAACCCCTTGCTCAAGGCTTAACCACTCTTCTTTACTTATATAAGGAGGATTAGAGGTGATAATATCAAATTTTTTTTGCCCCATACTCTCAAACCAATTGCTTTTAATAAATTGTATTCTATCATGCACCTCTAGCTTATCTGCGTTAGCTTGTGCTATTTGTAAAGCTCCATCTGATATGTCAACTCCTGTAGCTTTGGCATTAGGATAGGCCTTTAAAAGCGTAATCGGTATGCAACCACTACCAGTACCAAGATCTAATATGTTGAGCCGTTCATTTGTTTTAGTCAAATATTTCTTCACCGTTTCAATAATCAATTCGGTTTCAGGCCTTGGAATCAAAACATCTGGAGCAACTATAAATTCATAATCCCAGAACGCTTTATAACCTAGTATATAAGCCATAGGTTCTCCATCAATTCTTCTTTTCAATAAAGCCCCATAAGCTGTTATTTGCTCCTGCTTCGCTTCATCCTCGTAAAGCATAAATAATCTCTCCCTATCCTTAATGTTAAGTACATGCATTAATAATAAACTCGCCTCTAAGTCCGGAGTTGCGGTAATATTATGTCTTATTAAATCTCGCTTTATTTTCTGTGCTAAACTTTTTATCTGCATTTTTAATAACTTCTTTTTCAGTAATAATTAAATCAAGCACAACATCATGTGCTTCAGCAGGAATCTTCTCAACCTCTTTAACAGAAAAAGCAATACCGATACCAAGGGCTGAAGGATAGGAGTGTAAAACTTTATCATAATATCCAAAACCATACCCAAGTCTATTGCATTTTCGGTCAAATCCAAGTATTGGAACTATAATTGTCTCTGGAATGATTACGCGACTTACGTGAGAATCTGGCTCAATGGTTAACCACTTATTCATCGATGACTCTAGCAACCATTCTCTAAAAATCATTTCCTGGTTTTTAATGACAGGTAAAGCAAGCTTCTTATTTTTTAGGCCTATCAAATATCTAGTTATATCCACTTCATTATTCATTGGGTAATAGGCTGCAATATTATTTGCGTTTAAGTATTGATCTATTTCTTCAGATATAGCCTCAGAAGCCTTATTGCAATAATTTTCATCTAAGCCCAAGCGAATTTGCTTTAGTTTTTTTCTCAGCGCTACCTTAGTTAGAGATATTGGATCCCGGTCTTGTTCCATTCATCTAAAAACATTGTGAAATGTTGCTTTTCCTCTTTTTTCAAAAAAGCAACCAAATCGTTTATCATTTTGTTATAAGATTCCTTTGATACTCTTGCTATATGGTACGCGTGTCTTATATATAGCAAATAGGTGTTTATTACATCTAGTTCACAATAATCCCTTATTTCTTGCAGCTTCCCTTCATTGTACATGTCCTCAACCATAGAACCTTCCGTTTCAAGCTTACCTGGGAAATTTAGCATGGCGCAAATTTCATTCATTTTAATTCTAGCTGAATTTCCAAAATCAGAAAAAGCATCTATTAAATCACAATGCCAATCTAGACTATACTTAGAGTGATAGTTGTTCCACTTATCTCCACTCTGATGCAACCACTTTGCTTGAATTCCATGAAGCATGGCTCTATATTTTAAAACTGGAAGATCAAAGGTTCGACCATTGAAAGAAACCAATCTTGGATGTATACCAGAAAGGTAATGAAAAAAGCCTTTCACTATCTCCCTCTCATCTGAAGCTAGAGCCCCCCCTGAATGTATCTTTTTTAAATGGTAAAACTCCTGCGTGCCATTCCCCTCTATTTCTGCTTCCAAAAAGCTGATAGTAATCACACGATGAAATGGCTGTCTGAAAAAAGAGTTTTTGCCTCCTGTTACCTCTAAATGGTAATTCACTAGAGCTTGCCTAAGTGCATTTAAATCCTCGGTGGCACCCAACAAATTTGCCGCCGCTTTCAAGTCCGGCACTGTTTCAATATCAAAAACAAATAAATTCTTATGCAAAACCTCAAACCTCTAAAATAACTTTCAATTTACTCGCTCTTTTTTGTAATTGTGTTTCTAGCTCTACAAAACTAGGCTGATATTCTATTGGTATATTTGCTCTCCCCATTTCAACAGCCACTTGAGGAGAATTTCCATACAAGTAGGAAATGATCACATCTCTTACCACAAAATATAAATGCATATCTTGTTCATATATCGATTTTATTTTATTGGCAAGTGGACCCGCAACACAATATGCTAAAAAAACTCCTAAAAAGTTCCAACTAAAGCTCCGCTGATCATTTTGCCCAATATAGGAGGTGGTTGGTCAATACTTGCCATGGTCTTTATTACCCCTACTTAATACTGCAGCAACTATCCCAAGAGCAGGTAACACATCTGCGACCGCTTGTAAGGCATGTGATGAGGCTAGTAGCTCATGCTCTATTTTTCTTATTTTCTTATCTACTACTTCTTCTATTTGCATAAGGTTATCGACATTTAATTAGATGACCCTAAAAGTATCACAGATTAGCTCTAATATTCTACTGTTAGCTAATACACTGGGATAAGACTTGAAAATCGTGCTATCATTAGGGTTTTCAATATGTGCTTCTAATGTCAACACCCCTTTGGTTTTAGCCTGCTTAATAATATCATACAGCAACAACAAAACTACTTCATAATCCTTTCTCTTGTATTGGCTTCCCTTAAACGATATCGATATATCCTTTAAAGTAGACTTAATTATATGCATTTTATTTGCGACTAAAAAAGAACCAACTGCTGATCCTCCTATTATGCCAATTTCCATAGGCAATGCAGCTAATATTACCTGTAGAATTACCTCCTCCTAAAATATAAGCTCCTAATACCATAACACAAGTAAACAATAGACCAAAAATCATCAACATATTATTAACCACCAAAATAAAATCATTGCCTTGTAATAAACTTTCAAGTAATTTGTTTATGTAATATTCAGCTTACAATCAAAAGCTGTTAGAATGCAACCCCAAAGAGAATTAGTTGCTGTAAAATATGATAACTGTATATACAGACCTAGATAATAGACTAGAAAAACAAGAAATGAGTATAGGGGCCTCTATACCGCATGGGACTGTTCTAATAGATTTATACGAGCCTACAGCCAAAGAAGAACAATACATAGAAAACATTCTGCAAATCAATATACCAACTCGAGCTGAAATGGATAAAATTGAGGTTATGAGCCCTTTTTATAAGGAAGGCAACGTTCATTATATGACAGTTACGGTTTTGGACAAATCTTCTAAAGAAGATCACCCAGATAGCACAGCAGTAACTTTTATTTTGACAACAGAACATATTATCATACTACGTTACAGCACCCCTTGGTCTCTGGTAAATTTCATAGCTCGCGCAACAAGGGGCATCCAACAATGTAATTCTCCAGAAACTGTTTTAAGTGGAATATTAGAATCTTTTATTAACAAAACCGCTGATGTGTTAGAAGAAGCTGGTAACGAGCTCGACGATTTGTTAAAGGCTATCTTCGAAAAAAGCTCCAAACAAGAAATTATTTCATCGAAAAGATACAACTCAGTAATTTGGAAAATAGGTCATACCGGGAATCTAATTTCAAAAAATCGCGAGAGTTTAGTTAGTATCAACAGACTTCTTATATACTTTAGTCAGATTGATGACAACAATAGGTTAACCTCTAAAAAAGAGTTTAAGTCCAAGTTTAAAAACTTAGCCAGAGAAGTCCACTCTCTTGGAGAGTATGGCAATTTTCTCTCACAAAGAAACAGCTTTTTATTGGATGCAACACTTGGGATGATTTCAGTAGAACAAAATATGATCATCAAAGTCTTTACAGTAGCCTCTGCGGTATTCATGCCACCTACACTTATTGCAAGTATTTATGGAATGAACTTCCGAAACATGCCTGAGCTATCCTTGACCTTCGGTTATCCTATGGCACTTGGCATGATTATTATATCTGCCCTATTGCCGTATTTCTTCTTTAAAAAGAAAAAATGGCTTTAGACAAATGGATTATATTTCCAAGGTCACTTTTTGGTAGGTTTTTTTTAATAATAGTTATACCAGTTATCATAATACAGCTTGTTACTGCATATATATTTTATCAACGACATTGGGATAATGTTAATAGGCACATGCAGCACTCCCTTGTTTCTGAACTTACCTTTCTAGTAAAGTTAATAGATGGAGTGACAAATCAAATGGAGCTAGAAAGAATAATAAAAAATTGGCAGATAGTTTTTCTAGCAAAAATTGAAGTAACAAGCCCTTTAAAATATAGTACTAAAAGAACATATGCCGATCGCTATAAATTTGATAGCTTAAAAACCGCTCTAGAATCATCTTTAAATAGACAAATATCTTTATATTATATTTCAGAAAGAGGGCTAATAGGATGCGATATACCTCTTGCACAATTTAACCTTCATACTGAATTTTCAGGCAGGCGCATACACAGCCCTACAACTTATGTGTTCATTTCTTGGGTAGTTGCTACATCCGCCTTGCTCGTAATAATTGCTATTTTATTTATGCGCAATCAAGTTCGTTCTATCTTAAAGCTTACGGAAGCCGCTAATAAATTTGGTAGTGGCCAAAAAGTAGTTGAATTTAGACCCACCGGCGCTCATGAAATTAGAACTGCTGGCTTTGCTTTGATTAAAATGAAAAAAAGACTGGAACGTAATATACAAAATAGAAGTGAAGTATTGACCCATATCTCCCATGATTTAAGAACACCAATTACTAGAATGAAATTAAAGCTTGCGATGTGTCAGAACACTAATTTATCTACTTCTTTAGAAACCAATCTGAAGGAGATGGAAGAATTACTATCGCGTTACTTAAAATTCGCCAAAGGAGAAGGCAATGAAGAAAGCCAACTTGCTGATATAAATGAGATAATATTAGAAAGAATATATAACTTCCATGATCCCAGAATAAGTTATACTAGTAAGGAAACAAATTGCAGGATTAATATTAAAACTAATGCTGTAAAAAGAGTGATTGATAATGTAATAAATAACGCCTGCAAGTTTGGAAAAAATAATGTTGTTATTGAACTAAGATGTTCCGAGGATTTAGTAATTATTACAATTGAAGATGACGGCCCAGGAATTGAGCCAGAATTACATAAAAAAGTCTTCGAGCCTTTTTTTCGTATGAATGAAAATAAAGAAGGATTTGGTTTAGGACTTGCTATAGTAAAAACAATAGTGCAAGCTCATGGAGGGTTTATAAATCTTAGTAGCAGTACTTCTTATGGAGGATTAAAAATACAAATATCATTGCCTAGATTATGAATAAAATATTAATTTGATTGTATGGCCTCAAAACTAGAGCTAATATGCCAAGCCGCAAATATTAAAATGACCCCACAAAGAAAAGTCATAGCTGAAGTTATATCTAATTCTTCTGATCATCCTGATGTAGAAGAAATATATAAAAGAGCGAATTTAATTGATCCAAATATAAGCCTAGCAACCGCTTATCGGACTGTGAGCCTTCTTGAGCTACATAATATGCTTAAAAAATTAGAAATAGGTGACGGTAAGGCAAGATATGAAGCTAATTATTCAAATACCAAACATCACCATCATTTGATAGATGTAGATAGTGGAGAAATTCTAGAATTCGCAGATGAAAAACTAGAACAGCTTAAAGAAAAAATTGCTAAAAAGCTTGGTTATGAATTAATTGACCATAAGCTAGAATTATATGGCAAAAAAATAAAGCCTGGATGAGGATGTTTAGGTATAAAATTACTGTAGAATACGACGGTAGTAAATTTTGTGGCTGGCAGCGACAGGAAAATTGCATTTCAATCCAAGAATCCATAGAAAATGCTATAGCAAAATTTGCGCGTAAAGAGGTAACTGTTTTTGGTGCTGGCCGTACTGACGCAGGGGTACACGCCTTTGAGCAAGTTGCGCACTTTGATCTAGAACAAGATTATCAACTCCACAAAATCAAAAGTGCTATTAATCACTTTGTAAAGCCTGATATTGCGGTTTTAGATATCGAAGCAGTATCGAAAGATTTTCATGCACGTTTTAGTGCCAAAAAGAAAAGATATATTTATCGGCTAGTCAACCGGGATTCCCACCTAGCTATTATGCATACTAAAGCTTGGTTGGTAAAAGAGAAAATGGATGTAGATAGCATAAAAAAGGGAGCACTGATATTAACTGGAAAACATGATTTTGCTAGCTTTAGAGCAAGTTCTTGCCAAGCCAAAAACTCTGTCAAAGCTATTGATAAGATTGAGATCATAAAAAGAGAAGGAGAAGTTATAGATTTTGTCTTCGAAGGCAAGTCCTTTCTTCATAACCAAGTCAGAATAATGGCTGGAGCTCTAAAAAATATTGGAATAAAGAAATGGGATTGCAAAAGATTGCAAGAAGTTTTAAATTCTCAAGATAGAAAAGTTGGACCGGAAACCGCGCCTCCTTATGGACTTTATTTAGCAAAAATTTGGTATAGTTAACAATGATAGATCTAGCAAAGACAGATAAACAAATAATCTGGCATCCTATAACTCAAGATAAGATAGCTGACTTACCCGTGATCATCAAAGAAGGAGTTGGTCCTTATTTGATAGGTCAGGATAATAAGAAATATCTTGATCTAATTTCAAGCTGGTGGGTGAATCTTTACGGTCATGCTAACCCGCATATTGCAAAGGCTATATATGAACAGGCGTTAAAACTGGAACAAGTTATTTTTGCAGGCTTTTCACATGAGCCAGCAATTAACCTTTGTCTGGGTTTACAAAAAATATTACCTCAACCATTAAAAAGATTCTTCTTTTCTGATAATGGCTCTAGCGCTACCGAAATCGCTATCAAAATGGCCTTCCAGTATTGGTTTAATCAACAAGATTACAACAAAAAATCCTATATAAGTTTTGCTGGTGGGTACCACGGTGATACAATCGGGTCCATGAGCGTTGGACAATCACCTTTACATAGCACTTTTGGCGCACTTCTTTTTAAGAATCATCATATTCCCTTCCCTCAAACTTGGGATGGCGATCCGGATGTGGGATTAAAAGAGGAAATATCCTTAAATGCCCTACAAGAAATTATAAAAAAGCACAAAGATGAAATAATTGCACTCATGGTTGAGCCCTTAGTACAAGGAGCAAGTGGGATGCAAATATGCCGTCCTTCCTTTTTAGAAGAAATCTGTAAACTTACTAAAGAAGCTGGTATCTTAGTTATCTTTGATGAGGTTATGACCGGCTTTGGACGCACAGGAAAAAATTTTGCTTTTGAGTATATAAATTTTGTGCCAGATATTATTTGTTTATCCAAGGGATTAACCGGCGGATTTCTACCTTTAGCCCTCACAATAGCAACTGAAAAAATATTTGAGGCATTTTTAGGAAATAATATGCAAGTTGCGTTTACTCATAGCCACTCGTATACTGCCAATCCATTAGGGTGTGCAGCAGCAATTGCCTCTCTAGAACTATTAGTAAAAGCTGAAACTACAGAAAATATTAATACCATAAAGGAGGCGCACGCTATTGGTCTACAGAAGCTCCTTGCAACTGAGGTAAAATTAGAGAAATTTAGACAAATTGGAACTATTGCAGCTTTCGATATGGTGTTACCAGATAATTTAAACCTTTTTAAAGTTACACTATCTTTACGTAGAAAATTTATTGAAGCAGGTTATGTAATAAGGCCATTAGGTAAGACAATTTACTTACTGCCTCCTTACTGCACTTCTGCACAGGAACTTGAGCAATTCTATGAGAATATATCAATGATTATAGCTAAAGAATTTTAATTTAAATACGAAGTGTAGAAAACGACCTAGCTAGTTGAATTATCCAAGTTATAGAAATCAGTGTTGAGTGCTAGAAATCAATTTCCTACTATAAGAGAAGAGTTATGCTTTAAGCTATTCCTCTATCTGCTCTCTACTGCTTGCTGTTACTACCTTATTGCTCTTTTTCATAGCTTCTCTTTCGATATGTTTTTTGGCCGGGCCTAATCCTTGATGCATTTGCCAATAATGCATGCCAAATAAACCAATGCCGCTACCTATCGTGCCGACCATTACACTAATCGTCGCAAAATCTCCTACTATATAGCCAGTTACACAGGTAAAGATTATAGCTAATGTCACTGAATGCAGAATTCATCCAAAACCTGAGAAATCTAGCAGCAAGCTACATTATCATAATTAGCATCCAGAAATTACTGGATAGCCACTCTAATTCCATCATTCCTCTTTCCCAGAGAGATAATAAAATAGCAAAAGCTATTACAAAAGTGGACAATCTAGCAGTAATTAAAGCTTGTTTTTCAGTTAGAGAGATCAATTTTCCAGCGATATCACGGCGGAGTACATTTGTAGTGTTTAGCTAAGAGTCCGCTGTTGACATTATTACCGCCAGTAAACCAGTAATTACTATTCCTTTTATTCCAATCATTAAATTATTCGCAATAAAATAGATAAAAGCAGCATTAAGATCAATTTCTGGGGCTTGAGCCATAATAAAAAAACTAATTAAACAGATCATGAGTATGAAAAAAATATTTAAAGCAGCGACAATTCTAATACACCTTATTACCAACTGTTTGGAGTCTCTATTTAATAGAAATCTCTGCATGAAAGTGCCAGCAGTTTGCAGTAATAAGCTGTAAAAAATTAAGCTCAAAAACAACCAAATATTGAATATTGTCTTTGGTAAGATTAAGGCTCAACATCTCCTTAGGCAATGAGCTCATTATATTTTCATAACCTCCTGCTTCACGATAGGCAAAGGAGCATGCTAAAGGAATGGCGATTATCTATCAAAATTACAAATTGAAATACATCAGTATATGCAACAGCGGGTATCCTGCCAAATGCTGAGTATAATGCTAATATTGAAGTACTGATTATCGTACCATAAGAAGTTGGGACCTGGAAAAATAATGAATGATACAGCCCATGGCAGTAGCCTGAAGCGCCACTAACCCAATAGACGTAACTATAGAGGCAATATTAGTAATCCATCTTGCAACCTTACCATATAAATGCTCCATAATATCACTAATTGACATGTATCCCTGGAATTGATCAATATTTTTGCCAAACACTTGTGCCATAAGTAGCCATAAAAATGGCACAAACAAACGGGTAACAGCAAAAAATATTCCAAAGGTATATACTCCTACTTACTGTTCCCATAGTAGAGGGTGCACCTATATCGGTTGCGAAAATAGTGGTGATAATGACTATATCAGGAAAATTTCTTCCTCCTAAGGTGTATTCTTTTAATGTTTTGATGGATTTTAGATTTATATAATCCAACTTTTATGCAGATTAAAAAGTAAAAAACGACGATTACAACATCAATTATATATTATGCATACCCCTTCTTTATGCGTGTTTATTGCTGACCCTAATGGTGCTTTAATAAATCATATAACATATAACTTATTCGTTGTACATAATCGCTTTCGCTGCTGTAGTAATGCACCGCCACCTTAGAAAATAAGCTGACGCTCTAAAGACTTTCTATATATAAATTGAGGCACCAAAAAATCAAACGGAATTATTTTTTGTTGCAATATTATTCATTAGCCGTATTTTTATTTTGGTGAATTATTTTCAAGAGGCTAAAAAAAGAAGATGGCAATCCCGGTATTGATGCCTGCGTTATCTCCAACTATGACTGAAGGGAATTTAATAAAATGGCTTAAAAAAGAAGGCGATAAAGTCTCTCCAGGGCAGATTATGGCAGAAATTGAAACCGATAAGGCTATAATGGAGATAGAGGTAGTTGATTCTGGAATAATAGGAAAAATTTTAGTGCCTGAAGGTACGAGCGAAGTAAAAATCAATGCCTTAATAGCAGTACTCCTCGAAGAAGGGGAGAGTCTAGATGCTATACAAACTATAATTGATCAATATAGCAGTAGTGCTATCCAAATCACGCCTACCGCCCAGCAGCAAGAAGTGTCATTAACCTCTCACCCAGCTCTAGCTCACCAAAAATCAGAAAGAGTTTTTGTAAGTCCACTAGCTAAGAGAATTGCCGAACAAAATAATATAGAACTGTCCTCGGTTAGTGGCAGCGGACCTTATGGTAGAATCATCAAATCTGATATTTTGAAGTTTGTAGAAAACCGAGAAGCATATAGTGGAGCCACTAAAACTATGTCTCCTGCTACTTCTAGTTATGGACGCAACCCAAAAGAATTTGAAAAATCTACAGTAACCGGAGTTCGTAAAGTGATTGCAAAAAGGCTACTCGAATCAAAGCAAACTATACCTCATTTTTATGTGACGATTTCCTGTGAATTGGGTAATTTATTAACCTTACGGAAGCAGATTAACGATTCAACAAAAAAAATAAATGGTAAGCCAATATATAAAGTCTCTGTTAATGATTTGGTTATAAAAGCAACAGCAAAAGCTATGCAACTTGTACCAGTAGTTAATTCTTCTTGGGATAACGATCATATTATACAATATAATAATATCGATATTTCTGTTGCGGTATCAACAGACGGAAGCCTAATTACTCCTATTATAAGGAATGCTGACCAAAAAAGTATAGTCGAGATCTCTGAAGAGATGAAAAACTTGGCCTATAGAGCCCGAACCAATAAACTAAAGCCTGAGGAATTTCAAGGAGGCGGCTTCAGTATTTCAAATTTAGGTATGTATGGCATTGACAAGTTTGACGCAATAATAAATCCACCGCAATCTTGTATTATGGCAGTTGGCGCTGGCATAGAAAAGCCTGTTGTAAAAAATGGGAAAATTGAGATCGCAACAGTAATGGAAATAACCTTATCCTGTGATCATAGAATTATTGATGGAGCTGTTGCCGCTGAATTTGCTAATGCTTTTAAAAAATTTATTGAAAATCCTGTTTTAATGTTGATTTAAGAAGGTGAATTATGGAAAAATTTGATGTTGTTATAATAGGCGCCGGCCCTGGTGGCTATGTTGCTGCGATCCGAGCAGCCCAGCTGGGTTTAAAAACTGCGGTCGTTGAAAAAGAGCATTTAGGCGGCATATGTCTTAATTGGGGTTGTATACCAACAAAAGCATTATTGCGGTCAGCAGAGGTTTATCATTTAGCTAAACATTCTAACGAATTTGGCGTAGAATGCCAGAACGTAAAATTTGATTTTTCTAAAATTATAGAGCGCTCTAGGCAAATTTCTAAAAAGCTTGCAGACGGTATTTCCCAGCTCATGAAAAAAAATAAGATTACAGTAATTAATGGAACAGGGAAATTAGCTGGCAAAATGCAAGTAGCCATTTTTGACCAAGAAAAAGAAATTAAGAAAGTAGAAGCAAAAAATATAATTCTTGCTACAGGTGTAAGAGCTAAGACATTGCCAGGTTTGGAGCCTGATTCAGATTACATATGGACATATAAAGAAGCTATGGTGCTGCAAAAAATGCCTAAATCTTTATTAGTTGTAGGCAGTGGAGCAATTGGTATAGAATTTGCAAGTTTTTACAATATGCTAGGTGTTGAAGTCACTGTTATTGAAATTGCAGATAGAATTTTAGGCGCCGAGGACGAAGAAATCGCAGCAATTGCTCATAAATCGTTTGAAAAAAGAGGGATAAAAATAGTTACTAATGCTCAGATCAAGGAAAGCAAAAAAGTTAAAGCAGGATCAGAAGTAATTATTACTACAAAACAAGGAGAGAACAAAAGCACCTTTGAAAAGATAATTGTGGCTGCGGGCATAGTCCCTAATACTGAAGCAATAGGATTAGAAAATACCAAAATACAGCTGCATAAAGGCTTTATTAAAACAAATGAATATTGCCAGACAGATGAAGCAAATATTTATGCTATCGGAGATTTAACCTCTCCGCCATGGCTTGCCCATAAAGCTAGTCATGAAGCAGTTATTGCTGTTGAAAAAATTGCTAATCAAAATGTACATCCATTGGACAGAAAAAATATACCAGGTTGCACTTACTGTTACCCACAAATTGCAAGCATTGGTTATACTGAAAAACAAGCTAGAGAAGCTGGATTTGATGTCAAAATCGGTAAATTTCCATTTATAGGAAATGGTAAGGCTATCGCTATGGGAGAAACTGAGGGCATGGTTAAAATTATCTATGATAAAAAAACTGGAGAATTGCTAGGAGCTCACCTGATAGGGGCAGAAGTTACAGAAATGGTACAAGGCTTCGCTATAGCAAAAACTTTAGAGAGTACTGAGCAAGAAATAATTCAGACTATTTTCCCTCATCCAACAATGTCGGAAATGATGCATGAGGCGACCCTGGCGGCATTTAATAGAGCGATTCATATAAGCTCTAACCTATAATAAACCGATTGGCATGCTTTGAGGCGGGATGTGAAAACAAAGTAGAGGAAGGCGGCTACCTTTATAACGCACTTTAGCTATATAATATTAAGCTTACCTTAAATAAATATCTAAGCAGTAATAACACTTTTCATATTAAAGAAATAACTCTTTAATTTAAAGGATTAGCACTGAAAGAACATGACCTGCCTTTCGCCTCTTGACAAATAAAATTTGCAAAGCAGGCTATGGTTAAAAAAGTAAACGCGCCTTGCAGTAGTAAGCTTATTAATATAACTCGCGTCCCGCTCGCTGAAAACTTTTTAGTTCTCATTTATAAAGCAGTATATGCGTTCTGTCCCACTTTTAGAAACACACTCTCAATACCTATGTCTGAAAAGCCACCGACTTATCTTCAAAGCAAGTGGACTTCATTATTAAAGTTCTCTTACCATTGCCTCAGGCTTGTCTCCCTTGGAAACCTCAATTCTGTTTAAGGAGAGAATTTAACAGAAGGTTTAGCTGATTTGAGTCAATAAGCAATTAGAGATAAAG
>JALDTH010000016.1 GCA_030073355.1 Candidatus Midichloria sp.
ATTACCCATGTTTTATGTACCAAATATTAATTCCTACACCAGATTATAGCAATACTCAGATAAAAGATAACTCTGTTATCTAGCTTTAGCTATATGTAAGGCAGTTAACTACATTTAAAATTTGTCATAAGCTTCATTAAAACCATTCCTTTGTTCACAACAACACTTGCAGCTCTAGTAATTAGAATGGCCAGACACTGAGTTTTTATCGTATGTGTAGAATTTGCAATGATGTCAGTGGTAGTAGTCGACTCTTTCCATAAGCTTGGCACACTTAAAGATATGATCTCTTCTCCGCTCAGCAGCAGCTGCTCATTCCAAAATCTGCATTGTTAGTTATTAGCTCCCCGATTAGAGAGTAAACGGTAATAAAATCTTTTAGTTTGCATGAATGCATATTTTATAGGACTTTGCTTAAAGTACTACTAATTCTTCAAAGCTTTGGTCATGATGTGCTTCTAAGAAGCCGTCAACATGATCGCTAAAGCCTACGTAATTGCGATTCCAGTTATCACCAGTAACTGGATCAAATTTTCCAAAGTTATACTCTCTCTCCTACCTTACAGTTTAATCTATAAGGATTTGCAATTGGAACAATAGTAATACTCCCTTAGGTGTGTTATTACTAAAGTATTCAATTAGCTGTAGAGTAACTATATATCCTTGAACTTCAGCACCATGGATACCAGATTATATATAAACATAAGGTGCTCCTCCGTCAGTATCAGGGCAATAAAAGTATTGGAATGGAAAGCTCACTACTATCTGCAAAACTTCTTGTCAGAATATCTTTTCTTTTCATTTTTACTTTAACCAAAACTGTGCAGATTGTGGCTCTCTAATTATACTTAAATTTTTGTTCTCTAATACAGCTTCGCCTGGCAAATCTTGATATAGAAAGAATGGCAAGCTTTCTGTGAATTTATAGCCACTGTTTGCATAAAAACATAAGTCACCTACTCTTATTTTCAGGTAACATATGCTCTCCTAAGAAATCTAGCGAGTTACATAAAGACCCATGAATAAAGGGGCTCAAGTTTAGCTTCGGATTCATGTAACAAGTATAAAGGAAAAGATTTGTTTACTAATGCAGGTCTCGCAATATGATTAATTTCACCATCTAATACGAGAATTTTTTCCATAAGTCTCTTTTTACTACAATCGACAACCGAAGTCACATAAATACCACAGGGCCCTCTCAAATAACGTCCCATCTCCAGCTAAAATCCTTTAATGTTGTAAGCGTCTTTTATAGTTCCTTAACTAAGGAATTGACCTCTTCCCAAGCTAATGGAGATTCTGTTGCGTAAGGAATTCCAAGGCCGCCACTGACATCCAAAACTTGAAAATCTTCGGTTAAGCTTTTGCATGCAGCCATAGTACTCTCCCCACACATGTCGCATCTTAGAAATCGATAGAATATTACCCCATTGGAAAACGTGGAAGCCTAATTAAAGGGTAGCTGCACTTTTGGCAACAGCTCAAAGCAGGGTTTGCTGATGCATGCCAAAAGCAGTAGTCTTATGTACCCACCCACCCCCACCTACAGCATTTTTTTCTCTTCATTTCACTGTAGCTGCAATCTTAGCAGCACGTTGGGCTGGCAGCTATACCTTGCTAATTTTTGCAAGAAGCACATTAATTGTACTGGGGCTCTCTATAACAAACGTGCCAACTTTGTTTTCAAGCGCAAACTTAAGCAGCCTTTCTATGGTTTAGCTGGACCTATCATTATTATATCTTTACCTAGCACCGCCAATAGATAAAACCTGGCTTAATTCCCCAGAACTTGCAACATCAAAACCTACTCCAGCGCGTTTTAAAATTGAACTCAAAGGGTTGGCCTTGCATGCAAAAAACAGCTTTGCTTGACCTGAAGCAATCTCTTTCCACATAATTATATAGTTTGTCAAGGTTATATACAAAATATGAGCCCCTAGAAGCTAAATTTTGCAAAGTTTCATAGTGAGG
Organism: Candidatus Midichloria sp.; assembly: GCA_030073355.1. GTDB lineage: Bacteria > Pseudomonadota > Alphaproteobacteria > Rickettsiales > Midichloriaceae > Midichloria. Next base: position 1,972 of record JALDTH010000016.1, read on the forward strand.
CATAAAGATACCAAATTACAATTTATCAATAATATTTCGAAATTCATTATAAATAGCATTAGTAACTCCAGCTGGCCTAAACTGCCATGATTTACCATTACCTTCAATACTACCAACAGACAAGATTTCAATCGCTGTACCAGTTAAGAATACTTCCTGAGCTCTGTCTAAATCATCAAGAGTAAGCTTAGTTTCATAAACATTGATGTTTAGATCTCTAGCTATATCGAGACATGTCCTTCTAGTAATACCGTTTAGGAAACATTCTGGTTTAGGAGTAAAAAGTTCTCCATCAATTACTAGAAAAATATTTGAACTACTAGCTTCAGCTATGTTCCCTCGGTAATCAAGCATAAGCGCGTCATCGAATCCCAATAACTCAGAAGAGCGCTTACTCATTGAAGATATCATATATAAGCCTGATGCTTTGCTATGTACAGGAGCAGTTTTAGGATCAGGTCTATACCAATTGGAAATATTCATTCGAATCCCATTTTTAAATTGGCTCTCTGTATAGTTAACAGGTCGTTCCCAAACCGCAATTGCTACATGAACATTCGCTCCATTATGAGAAACCGTCATTTTTTTACTACCGCACCAAGCAATAGCTCTAATATAACCTTGATCGTAATTACCTTGCTTTATTAAAAATTCGGTAGCTTCTATTAGCTCCTCTATCGCGTAAGGGACCTCAAAATCTAAATAATTTGCAGATTGGTGGAAGCGTTCATAGTGTTGATGCGCCTTTAAAAGCTTACCACCATATGCACGCAAGCCTTCGTATACACTGCTCGCATAATGGAGGGCATGTGTCATAACATGAATACGCGCATCTTTCCAAGACACTATTTTTCCATCTAGCCAAATTGACCCGGGTAAATCATCAAACATACGCTTCTCCTAAAAGCTTTTTATGTAGTAACTTTGCCATCTCAACTGTATTACCCTTATCGACTAAAACGCTGATGCTAGAATTACTAGCTCCATAACACACTAATCTGAGCATAAACGGCTCTATCACTCCTAAGGCTTTTTGGATAATACCAGGTGCAGTAAGCCTAGAACCAATAACTGCAAGTAAAGTTAAATTCTCTTCAACGATCACTTCAGCAAATTGTTTGAGCTCATTTAATAATTCCTGATTATAAATGAATGGATTGCGCGCATGAGAACCAGTGCTAATATTATCTATTGTCAAAGCAACCTTCACCTCGCTAGTAATAATTAAGTCTATACTGATCTTATATTTCGCTAAAACATTAAAAGTATTAACAAGGAATCCATAAGCGTTAAGCATTTTTAGACTCGTTATTGTTACAAGAACTTGCTCTGAGCGCATCGTAATTGCGCTAATTCTAGAAGCTAAAGATTTATTATCCTTAATATTTATAAGCGTACCGTTTCTTTCTGGTTCAAATGTGGATAGAATACGTACCCCCGTTCTGCTTATAACACATGGCTCTATTGTTGCAGTATGTAGTACTTTAACCACAAAATTCGCAATTTCAGCCATCTCTTGAAAATTAAGTTCTTCAATAAGCTGGGCTTCCTCAGTAGTATTAGGGTCCACAGTATAAACTCCAGGAACATTCGTATATATTAGTAATTCGTCAGCCTCTATAGCTTCTGCTACTATTGCTACTCTATAATCACTTCCGCCTCTACCAAGCTTTGTTGTTTTACCATCTAATGTGCTATCCATAAACTCCTGGGTGATGTAAATATTTGTAGGAAGATTTTGCATACGCTCCTTTATTATACCTATTTCTGGCGTAGCCTTACCGAAGTGGTCATCAGTAATTAAATAATTGCGTATATAAATTAAGTCGATTTTGATGCCTTGTAAATTAAGAAAGGAGTACACAAGAATGGATGAAAGATCTTCTCCTAAAGACAAAATATTATCAATTTTTTCTTTATCAATAATATCGGTATTCAGCAATTGATCTAACCTTGCAACTTCTTTTTTTATCTTATCATCTATTGATAAATTTAATTCTTGTGCGATCTTCAAATGAATATTTAATAATTCCTGGATCAAAATAGAGCCTTGAGCTTGATCTGCGTTTATCAAATTAACTAACAAATTTGTCATACCTCCTACTCTGCGCTCACAACTACTATACTAATTTCTAAGTTGGCCCTTAGAATTTTAGCAACTTACCTAATTGCCTCTGGAGTTTTGACGCTCGTTCCCCTAAATTTTGCAACAATTTTACGCACCATAATGTGTCCCCTTCATAAAATTAATATAACTTTTCATGTTAGCAATAACTGCCCCTGCTGCCCCTCTAACAAGATTGTGAGTTAAGCAAACTAGTCCTACAATATTCGATTTATCACCTTGACGTAAGTGTCCTATATGAGCACGCATGTCGTTATGAGCTAAATCCTTCGTACTCTGTGGACGTCCATTTTCGTTGTGAATAACAAAAAGCTCAGAATATTTTTTATTCCAGGCTAAGTAAGCTTCAATTGCTTGGTCAGGCAGCACGCTTTCCTTAAACGTAACATGCAGAGTTACTGTATGACCATACGTTACAGGCACCCTATGTACGTGTGTTGTGACAGAAAAGCCTGCATAATTTTCTGCAGTACCCAGTATCCTCTTAGTTTCTTCGGTAATCTTTTCAACTTCATTAGAAATGTGCGGTATAGTGTTTCCTAGTATATCAAGAGAATGTACTCCTGGATACCCTGCACCGCTTATAGATTGGAGCGTTACCACGCTTACATGCTCTATCTCTCCTAAGTTCACAAGAGGTGCAAGAGCCAATGTCACACCAACTGCCGAACAATTAGGGTTTGTAATAATTTTACCTTTTGTCTCCTGCTTCTCTAATAGTGATAAGTGGTTAAAATTAATTTCTGGAACTAATAGTGGCACATTTTTATGCATTCTGAAGGCTGAAGCATTCGAAAAAACTATTTTCCCTTGTTTTGCAAGAGCCAGCTCTGCTACCTCTGCGACATCTGCTGGTAAGCAAGAAACAACAAAATCTGCCTTTAAATCTTGAGCTGAACTTAGTTTTATTTTAGAAATATCTTGTGGTAATGAAATGATTGGTTCACGCCAGTCACATACTTCACCAAAAGTTTGTCCGATACGTTGATCCGAGGCGACCAACTCTATTATGCTAAAACGCGGGTTACTAGCTAAAAGCGCAATTACTTTTTGTCCCACGATGCCAGTGGCACCCAAAATGGCAACAGAAGTATACATAATTACCTTTCTAAAGAACACATATATAAAGAAACAAAGAATGAAAGTCTTATAGCATACGTCAATATGCTAAAGCTTAAGAATGCGGCTACAAGCGCCGCTTTTACTTAAAAAGAAGTATCAGATTTTTATACCATATCATTAATTAATACTTACACAAAAGTAACTATACTGTGATAACCACACAGCTCTTTCATTCTACATAGTAATATTCTGTAGTCAAGCAATAAAATTCAAATTTAGTTCTTTATTTTAGCAAGTATATTTTCCACTAGCTTAATATTTAGAAATTCAGCTTCTATTTCAAGTACTTGAGTTAAACTTTGATATTTTTTAGGTAAACGCACAAAATCTTTCGAGGAAGTTATGACCTCGCATTTCAATACATTAGCATGATTATAGATTATATCCAATTCTGGCTCGCTAAATGTGTAATGATCAGAAAAAATAGCAGATTCTTTTATTTTTATATTATATTTCTTAGCTGTTTCCAAAAATTTTTTTGGATGTGCAATTCCTATTATTGCAAAAAAATCTTTATCTTTAAATTTCTCTATACCTTTGGGGGTGATGATACAGGAAGTAATTTTAGTTTTTAGTAAAGGTATAGTTTTGGAAAATCTATAATTGATAAAATTAATAGCCTCTTCGATCTTATCTTCATTGATGCCTGAGACGATAACTAAATCTGCTCTTCTTAGAGCAAAAATCGGTAATTCTCTTAAAGGTCCAGCTGGTAACAAGAGCAGGTTTCCGAGTACATACTCAGAATCTATTACGACTATTGATAAGTCTTTATGTATACTGTTATCTTGTAGCCCATCATCTAAGACCACTACATCAAAATCATCAGCTTGCGCAGCAAACACCCCTTGAATTCTTTTCTGAGCTATATAGGTCGGAGCAAAGTTGCTCAATAAAATTGCTTCATCTCCTACATTGCTTACGTTATGCATCTTAAGATCCACTGCAATACAGATATCATGCTTGAGTAAATTGGCTTTGTAGCCATGTCCAATAAAGGCTAGATTTTTTTTGTGTTTCTTCAATAACCGACCTATAGCAATGACAATTGGCGTTTTTCCAGAACCGCCTACTATCAAGTTCCCTACGCATATAACCGGTATATTTGTTTTTTGTTTTTTGATGAAAAAAACTTTTATGGTATGGATGATAATATATATCCATGAAAATGGACGCAGTAACTTATTAATAAATAAATCCTGTCTCCACAACCTATTGATTATTAAGTGTTCTAATTTACTCAAAAAATTCATTTCCATATAAAAGCTCTACTTTTAATTTATAGATACACTCATAGGTTCAAAAAGCAAATAAAAAGCCCCATACTTAAAATTAAATATGAGGCTTAAAAAATAAATATTTTATTAGTTAGCTACAGTAACTGCTCTACGATTTTTAGCATAAGCGTCTTCTGTAGTACGATCATCAGCTAATCTTTCTTTTCCATAAGATATCACTGTTAACCTACTAGGTGAAACGCTGCATTTGCTTGTCAAGAATGACTTAACAGCGTTAGCACGTCTCTCGCCAAGTCCTATGTTATACTCGGCTGTACCGCGCTGGTCAGCATGTCCTTCTATCGTAAAGGTTGCTGTGCTATATTTTTGCATTAGCTCTGCTTGCTTAGCTAATATTGCCTTAGCTTCTTCAGAAAGGGAAGAATTGTCAAAAGCAAAGTACACTTTGTCCACTACTTTTTGTGTTAACTCTTCAATAAGAGCCTTTGAAGCTTTAGTCGAACTGAGAGCTTTGCTATCAGCACCAGATTGTGCGCATGCTGTTAGCATTGCTAAAGCACACACGGTTAAAATTGTTTTTTTCATAATGATAACTCCTATAAGTAATATCGAGATAGTTGGTCGGCCTCTCTACAACATCAACTCGTTTTTTAAATAGGTCAAATAAATTTAAGTTACGCCAACCCATCAGCTATAATGATGTTATTTGAAATTATAATTGTCAATTAAGTTTTTGAGTTTTGAGTATATTTTACAGCTTTTTTGCTAGTTAAAAATTTTTATGCATTTTTTTAATTTTGCAATTTGTTATAGCGTAAACTTCATCGTAATAATCTAACTCACTCATGTCATGAGTAATCATAATAGTTGTCATATTATGATTCCTTAAAAGATGATGAGTTCTCATAACTAATTTCGCTGCATCCGGATCGAGAGCCACAGTATGCTCATCCCAATAATAAAATTTTCGAAGGTCTTAATACGGCCATTAATAAGCTTAGTATCTGCCTCTGCCCACCAGACAGCATAAAAAATGGTTCATCCAAGTTGTCTTCTAGTCCAGCATTAAGTTCCTGTAACTTTTTTTAAAAAATGCTCTAGAATCTTTCTTAAGGGCTAATACTAATGTCCTCTTGAGATCACGTCTGCTAGCAAAAATTAAATTCTCTAGAACGGTTAGATTTTTAGCGGTACCCTTTCTAGGATCTTGAAATACGCGGCTTATAAATTTCGCTCTGTCAAAATCTCTATTATTAGTATAATCTTGATTACCTTATTATAACTGACTACAACTTCTCCTGCAATAACTTTGGCTAGCGTAGACTTTCCTGCACCATTGTTACCTACTAGCGCAGCAAACTTACCCTGAGCTATAGTCATAGATACCTTATCAAGAACTACTCTTTCTAGAGCAGTACCCTTATTATAAATCAAGATAATATCTTGTAGCTCAATTGACACTTTAACTCCCTCTCTTGTTATTTCTTTTGCTTAGCATAATGAAAACAATTAGAACAGCGGTGATAATATAGGATATCTGAAGCTCTTAATATAGAACCAGCAGCATCAAGAGATATCGCTATTAAGGTATTATAGACTATCGCCACTAATAAGCAAGAAAAAGATATCATCAGCATATTACGACTAGATACAATCCTCTCTCCAACTATAACACTAGCAAGGCCTATTACAATCATCCTATTACCCATGCCTATGTCACAAAATCCCTGTAATTGAGATAACAAAGAACCCGCTAAAGATGTTAAACCATTATTCAATATCAAGACCAAATAAACAACTTTATTATAGTCAACACCATAAGCATTTCCCATAATTGGATTTTGCTCCGATACTCTTTTCCAAGCCCTATTTCTGAAGAAAGAAAATAAGCAAGCATTATGGTTATAATAATTACTATAGATGCGGTAATTATTATTGAATTTGAATTTAAATAAATACCAAGAGCAATCAAGCCATATATAAGGCCTGTTTCTAAAGTATAGATAAGATCCGATATCATTCTATAACCTCAGATGCTATACTTATAATATTTTTATCAATTTTAATCTTTAAATCTTTTGCTGCCTTCATGTTGATTTTTAGTTCAATTTTTTCCGGAAATTCTACAGGAATTTCGTACGTTGTTTTTTTACCTAGTAATACTTTTTCTATTATTTTTGCCCGTCTGTACACCTATCTTATACTGATCTGGACCAAACGCAGCTAATACGCCATTTTTTATGGTATCAACATCACTACAAAAGACTGGTATCATAAAACTAGAAGCAATTTTTGTAATGCCCTGTATTGAAGATAAAACTGCATTATCGTTCGAAATAAATATAGCGTCTATTTGTTTATTTATCAAGGACTGTGTTGCGACTATCACATCGTTGTTTGACAATATTACAGCCTCTAATATCTCCAAATTGAAGTTCTATGCAGCCTTCTTGACTCTACGCAATATTTCCATTGAGTTAGCTTCCGTTGAATTATATATCATATCATACCAATTTTTTTAGCGTGTGGCAAAATATCAACTATCAATTTAAGTTGTGGCTCAATATTGATCATATTGGAAACCCCAGCAAATAGTATTACCCTAGGCGTTTTCATATCCTACCTATACCAAACCATGAACTACAGCATTTTTTTAAATACTCTCCTATGCCTTTCCTAGTCGAATTTAAAGCGTCGTGCTCGACTATCTGCAGTATCACTATATCATTATTGTTTTTTTGAATGTATTAAACAGCTAAAAAAGCTGAAAATTACCGCAAATGATAATACGAGTATTAAATAATATTTATTTTTCATATGTTATTACAAAGTTTCTTGAAAATTATCTACCTTCCGATGCACGTATTATGTTAGCATATTTTATCAATGAGCTGAAGACTTGTATTGTATTTTGTAAAGTTTTGCAAGGTAAAAAAAATATATTATTTTATTGTCTATATACTTCATCAAATTAGGATAGAAGAAGCTATTCTTGTTATTTTTTACATAGATATCTAAATAGACTTTTTTATAAAGATAGTATATGATACGAAATACAAAAAAATTTATTATTTAAGTATGTCACTGCTTGAATCAGAATCAGTATATAAGCCTTTTCATTATCCCAAAGCTTATGATTATTGGAAATTACAACAGCAACTTCATTGGCTACCCGAAGAGGTTCCTATGGCAGACGATGTAAAGGACTGGAAAAAAATTTTAACTGAGGCAGAAAAACACCTTTTAACGCAAATTTTCAGATTTTTTACTCAAGCTGATATAGAAGTTAATAATTGCTATATGAGGCATTACTCAAGAGTATTTAAGCCGACAGAAGTACAAATGATGTTAGCAGCTTTTTCTAATATGGAAACCATTCATATCGACGCATATTCTCATTTACTGGATACATTAGGTATGCCAGAAATCGAATATAGTGCTTTCCTTAAGTATAAGGAAATGAAAGAGAAGTATGATTATATGCAGCAGTTTAACGTGAATTCTAAAGAGGATATAGCAAAGACCTTAGCAGTATTTGGTGCTTTTACCGAAGGATTACAGCTTTTTGCTTCTTTTGCAATGTTATTAAACTTCCAAAGATTTGGTAAAATGAAAGGTATGGGCCAAATTATCGCTTGGTCAGTAAGAGATGAAACTCTGCACACTAACGCTATAATATGGCTATTCAAAACGTTTATAGCTGAAAACCCTGAGTTATGGAATAAAAAATCGACCGACTTCTTGTATGAAGCCTGTGAGACTATTATAAAACATGAAGATGCATTTATAGACTTAGCCTTTAGCTTTGAAGGAGCTATAGAAGGCATGACAGCATCTGATATCAAACAATATATCAGATATATAGCTGATAGAAGACTCACTCAGCTAGGTTTACAAGAACTCTATAAAATTGAGAGAAATCCTCTTCCATGGCTAGATGAAATTTTAAATGCTCCAGAACACACAAATTTCTTCGAAAATAGAGTTACCGAATATGCTAAAGCCGCAACTAAAGGAACATGGGAAGAAGCGTTCGCGGTATAAGTTATTTATCCAATGAGTATTATTAAAAATGCGGCTGTTGTTTCAATAACAACTCTAGTATCAAGAATATTTGGCTATATTAGAGATATCATCATTGCTTCTTATCTGGGTACTGGCCTGCTTAACGATGCATTTATTGCGGCATTTAAATTCGCTAACTTATTTAGAAATATTTTTGGTGAAGGAGCGTTAACGGCTGCATTTGTACCTATTTTCACTTATAAATTGTCGCAAGAAGGGACAAAGAGAGCTTTAGAAATGGCAGCCCTAGTTCAGTCCATTTTAGCCACAACCTTACTCTTGTTTTGTTCCCTCATAATATACTCAATGCCATATGTATTAAAGTTTACCACTCCAGGATTTGTAACCAAGGGATACTACTTTGAGGTAGCCGTTACATTGAGCCGCATTACTTTTCCTTATTTATTCTTTATCTCTTTAGCGGCTTTCTATGGAGGAATACTTAATAGTATCGGTAAATTCATGCCATTTGCCGCAACCGCAATAATTTTTAATATCTCCATGATATTATTTGCTCTTAATATTAATGATGAACAAACTAAAGCACATGTAATTGCTTATGGCGTGCTAGCTGCAGGTATTTTAGAACTTTTGTGGATGATTTTCTTCTTAAAAATCAATAAAATGCCTGTACCGATCAGGTTGCCATCGATTAATCCGGATATCAAAACTATTTTCAATAGAATGGGAGCAGGAGTTTTTGGATCTGGTATAGTGCAAATTAATACTTGGATTGATATGGTGATAGTTTCCTTTGTACCCGGAGGGTTATCTTATATCTATTACGCAGATAGAGTCATGCAATTACCACTAGCTATTATTGCCACTGCTACTTCAACCGCATTATTACCCTCACTTTCAAGACATATTGCAAATAACAATTACATAGAATTAAGACATAGTAAAGAAGCCGCTATTAGAATATCTGCCTTCCTCTTAATTCCTGCAGCAATGGTATTATATTTATTTCCCGATGATATTGTAAGGATATTATTAGAAAGGTATGAATTTAACTCTGAATCAACAAAAAATACTGCTGCAGCTCTTAAGTTTTTAGCACTTGGCTTACCTGCATATGCATTAATTAAGTTATTTAGCAGTAACTTTCATGCTCATGGAGATACAAAAACTCCAGTAAAAATAGCCGCTTGGGCATTGTTGATTAATGTATTACTTAGCGTATCTTTAATCACCACCTTAAAACATGTAGCGGTTTCTGTTGCATCTGCTGTTGTAGGCTGGTTTGTTGCTGTTATGATGGTGAGAATATCTCAAGAAAGAAATTATTACCAATTTAGCACACATTTATTAAGAGAATTAGGACTCTTTGTCTTTAATGCAACAATTAGTAGTGCGTTAATATACGCACTTCTTAATATATTAAATACAAACACATTTATCAGCTTAGCTGCAGGCGGAGTATTGTATGTCTCGATGCATTATGTAATCAACTTATTACTGCCTAATATATTTAAACTTAAGTAATTATCAAGATTTTGAATATTTTTGCTATACAATAGAATTTTATGTTTGTAGAATCAAAAAAGTAAAAAATTAATGTATACTTAAAGCTGTGGCAATACAGAAAAATAAAATTAATACTATACCTCTAGTTACATTAATCCCAAGTATTATCACCATGTTTGCACTATGCCTAGGTACTACAGCAATTAGATATGCTTTAGAGGCGAAATTTGATATAGCAGCTGCCTTAATCATCGTCGCATCAATTATGGATGGTTTAGATGGTAGGGTAGCAAGGCTTCTGAACTCAACAAGCCACTTTGGTGCTCATCTAGATTCTTTAGCTGACTTAGTAAGCTTTGGAGTTGCCCCTGGAATGGTGTTATATCTATGGTCTTTACATCAACTGACATATAAAGGTGTTGGTTGGGCTGTTGTGTTATTTTATATAACCTGCTCCGCATTTAGATTAGCTAGATTTAATGTTCAAGCAGGTGATGCATCTGAAAGAAAAAATAATAATTTCTTTACTGGAGTACCAATGCCTGCAGCGGCTGGATTAGTTCTATTACCACTAGTAATTACCTTTAACATTACAGAATATAGGCTACACAACGCAGTGATAGCTATATATGTAGCTCTAATTGGAATGATGATGATCAGTCAATTACCAACTTTTTCTGGAAAAAAAATTAGCGTGAAGAGAGAATATGTGGTACCTCTTTTGGTACTCACAGGAGTTATGATGGCTGGAATTCTTATTGAGCCTTGGTTTATATTGCCTTTGATGGGTATTGGCTACATATTGTCTATACCTATAAGTGCTATTTATTATTATAGATTTTATTGCAATAAAAAATCAACCTCAGAAAAGTGATGATGAAGGAGAGGAAGGTAGTTTTTTCAGGGGTACAGCCAAGCGGTATTATTACTCTTGGTAATTATTTAGGAGCAATAAAAAACTGGGTTGAAATGCAGGAGAGTAATGATTGTCTGTTTTGCATAGTTGATTTGCATGCCATAACCGTCTATCAAAATCCAAAAATTTTAAGCCAGAATATACTTAACGTTGCAGCTATATATGTTGCTTCCGGTTTAGATCCACAAAAATCTATAATATTTCAACAATCTTCAATTGCAGGACATCTTGAGCTAGCTTGGGTTTTAGGTAATCACACAGGAATCGGTTGGTTAAACCGCATGACACAGTTCAAAGATAAAGTTGGAAAAAATAAAGAAACCGCCTCTCTGGGTTTATATTCTTATCCTGTTTTGATGGCTGCCGATATTTTACTTTATAACGCAGATTTAATACCAGTTGGCGAAGATCAAGTTCAACATATCGAGCTTTGTCGTGATATCGCAGGCGCTTTTAATAGACAATACCAAATTGATTACTTTAAAATGCCTGAAGCCCTGATCAACCAAAATGCAAAGCGTATAATGAGCTTAAGGGACGCAAAGAAAAAGATGAGTAAATCGGACCCTTCAGATGCAACCAGAATAAATATCTTTGACAGCAACGAAGCAATAGAGCAAAAAATTAAAAAAGCTACAACTGACTCTTTTGAAGGGATTTGGTTTGATGAAGAAAACCGCCCCGAAATAAGCAATCTGCTTAATATATATTCTGCATGTTCCGGCAATTCTATGGAATCTTCTGTACAAGAATTAAAAAATTATAGCACAAGTCAGTTTAAAACAAGACTCACAGAAAGCATTATAAGCTCAATAGGGCCGATCCGAGACCAAGCATTAAAAATACTCAAGGAAAAAGAGGTAGTAATCAATATATTAAAAGAAGGGCAAAAGCAGGCTAAAGGACTAGCAAACGCTAACCTTAAGAAAGTTTATGAAATAGTTGGGTTATAAGTATTTGGGTTATCAGTCTATTAATATAATTAACCATTAAGCAATGCAGCAGTGAATTCTAGCTAGAGACAATCACAACTCTTCTATTTTGATATCATGATTTGTGTAAACACATATATCAGCTGCTATATGAATTGATTTTTCAGCAATTTCTCTTGCCGAAAGAGCCGAATTACTTAAAAATGCTTTTGCAGCAGCACGTGCGTAATTACCCCCAGAGCCAATGGCTGCAATATTATCCTCAGGTTCCAAAACATCGCCTTGTCCAGACAGAATTAATAGGACATCTTTGTCGGCGACAATTAACATCGCTTCTAGCTTTCTCAAATATTTGTCCGTACGCCAATCTTTTGCCATCTCCACAGCTGCCCTTAGAAGGTGATTATTATGCTTCTCTAGCTTTGCTTCAAGCCTCTCAAATAGAGTAAAAGCATCAGCAGTTGAGCCTGCAAATCCTGCTATAATTTTACCATTATTACTTTTTCTAATTTTGTTGGCAGTTGCTTTCATAACGGTATGACCAAGGCTAACTTGACCATCTCCCGCAATCGCAACCTTGTTATCTTTCTTTACTGCAATAATAGTAGTAGCATGCCACATTTTAATTACCTAATTTACATAATACCGGCACATGGTCAGAAGCCTTCTCCCAGCCCCGCGCTTCTTTAAAAATTTCAGCTTTTGATATCATATCAGAAACATTGGGAGAAACCAATATATGATCGATACGCATACCACGATTTTGTATATAACCGTTGCCTCTATAATCCCACCAGCTAAACTCTTGTATACCTGGATTCATTGCTCTAAAAGTATCAACAAAACCGCTATTTATAATTCCTCTAAGCTGCCTCCTTTCCTTTACATGAAAACAAATAGAGCCATCTAAGCCCTTGGGATTATAAACATCTATTTCCTCTGGAGCAACATTTAAATCACCACCAACTATAATATTTTCTTCAGTTTTAGACAGATGGATTAGATGTTGTTTAAGCGCCTGTAAAAACTCTAATTTATATAAAAATCGATATGACCCTACCCCTAATCCATTTGGTACATAAACTGATATAACTCTTAATGGATAGCCATTGACAGCAGAAAAAGCTTCAATATATCTAGCTTCTGGCAGCCAATCTTTAGAAAGAGTGGGTAACCCCAGTATACTATCTTCTATCGGACTTTTACTGAGTATAGCAACACCATTATAGCTTTTTTGTCCATAGACTTTAATATTATAATTAAATTCCTCAAGCGCTTCAAAAGGAAATTTTTCTGTCTGGCACTTAGCCTCCTGCAACAAAATTATCTCAGGTTTCTTTTCTGCTAAAAACCTTCTTAAATGATTGATCCGGGCATTAATTGAATTGACGTTCCAACTAGCAATTAGCGCCATGCAACTCACCACTCATTTTTGAGTCATAAATATTATCTAAAAACGCCCAGAGCAATTCAGCTACTTTTATAGCTGCTTTGTGAGCAACTTCTTGTTCTGCTTCGCTTAATTTATCAAGTAAAGCTGCACACTCTGCTGAATGCCATTCATCAGCTTTAGTGTGCACTTTAAAAAATTGCAATCCGGGATTCTCATTATCGTATCCATAGAATTTTTTCAATCCCGCTACTCTTGATTCAGCAACAGCTGGGACTTGTTGTTCATATGCAAACAACGCTCTAAGACCTGCGGTGTATAAAGACTTTACTAACTCTAAGAAGCCCTCAACTAAATTTTTCATTGCACCTTCAGCACACGTCGAAGAAACTTCTTCTCTACTCCATAGCTCAGGATGGTTTTCATCACCTCCTTCTTCGTCTATTAAATTTTCTAAAAGAACTCGACGATCAGTAATAGATGCGCACTGTGAACGCACCTTACTAACGTATCTAGGAAAGGCTTCAACGTTTTTGAAATACTGTTTAGCATAGAGCTGCAAAGTTGATATCTCTAGAGCGCCCTGATTCCAAGCTTGGTAAAAAGGATGTTTCAGCAAATGATACTTGGAAAGATCCTGGACTAAAGTAACAGAAAACATAACGCCACTCTTAATTACACACCCTATGCTTTTTATACCCTTTGCAGAATAAGTCAAATCAATTTTTTGGATTATGACTTGACCGCTCTAATATATGTGATATAAGTACCTCATGAAAGGGTTGAGTTTTTCTCAGCCTTTTTTTATTATATGAATTTCTTATTTGAAAAATTTTCATCTTAATGAGTATATTTCAGAATAATTTAGAAGAAAGGATAGCAAATGTTATTGTAGGCCCAATTGAAAGTCTAGGATATGAACTAGTTAGAGCAAAAATAATTAGTACAGGCAAAAATAACACCTTGCAAATCATGTTTGATAAGGTCGATGGTACCGCAGTCGATATAGAAGATTGTAAGAAAGTACATTATGCAGTCTCCCCACTACTGGATGTTGAAGATATTATAGAAGACAAATATACATTAGAAGTTAGCTCTCCTGGAGTTAATAGGCCACTTACTCGAGACAAAGATTTTGTTAATTATATAGGTTACACAATAAAATTAACTACGAAAATTCCAATAGGTAACAGGCGAAAGTTTAAAGGAGCGCTAAAAGAATTTTCGAATAATGAATTAAGTATCGAACTTAAAGATAATAATGAAATTATAAAAATAAATAAAAACAATATAATAGAAGCGAATTTGCTTTTTGAAAAAAAGGAGACATTATGGCAGTAGCAGGTTTTGGTGGAGTTGAGATCTTGCAAATAGTTGATTCTGTATCAAGAGAGAAATCAATCCCGAAAGAAAGTGTGATTAAAGCTTTAGAAGAAGCTCTAAAGGTTGCAGCGAAACGCAAGTATGGCAGTGAACAACAAATAAGAGCTGAGATTGATAGAAAAACTGGCGAAATAAAGCTTTACAAGGAGATATTAGTTGTTGCTAATCAAGAAGAAGTTGATAGCAAATATACAGAAGAAAAAGTACAAGCAATTACCATAGAAGACGCAAAGCTTAAAGATATTAATATTGCAGTCGGGGATATAATATGTGAATCACTCCCTGCAATGGATATTGGAAGAATTGCTGCACAATCAGCAAAACAAGTAATTACTTCTAAGGTAAAAGAAATCGAGAAAGATCTACAATTTGAAGAATTCAAAGATCGCATTGGAGAAATCATTAACGGGGTAGTTGAAAAAGTTGAATACGGTAATCTTATCGTCAAACTTGGGTCAGCAGAAGCTTTGCTTAGAAGAGATAATTTATTGAGAGCTGATCACTATAGGCAAGGTGATAGGGTAAGAGCCTATCTAGTTGATATAGATAGACAAGCACGAGGTCCACAGATCATCTTGTCTAGAACCCACGAGCAATTCGTTTCAATGTTATTTGCACAAGAGGTTCCTGAAATATATGAGAATATTATACAAATCAAAGCAATTGCACGAGATCCTGGCTCTAGAACTAAAATTGCAGTCTATTCTTCCGATCTAGCAATAGATGCAGTTGGATCTTGTGTAGGAATTAGAGGAGCTAGAGTTCAAGCAGTAATTTCAGAACTTAAAGGAGAGAAAATCGACATAATACAATGGACTGCAGATTTGGGTGCGTTAATAGTAAATACATTAGCTCCTGCTTCAATAACCAAAGTGTTAATTGATGAAGAGCAGCGCAAGATCGAAGTGGTGGTCCCGGAGGATCAACAAAGTATAGTAATCGGTAGGCAAGGGCAAAACGTACGATTAGCATCCAAATTAATAGGTTGGAAATTAGATGTACTAACTGAAGAAAAAGAGGCGAAACGTAGGCAAGATGAATTTAGCGCAGTTACACAAAAATTCATGGAAGCTCTTGATCTCGAAGAAATCTTAGCACAATTACTCGCTTCCGAGGGATATAATTCTATTCAATCTATATCAGACGCTAATATCAATGAATTAAGTACCATTCAAGGTCTTGATGTGGAAATAGCCCAAGAATTAATAAACCGAGCAAGGAACTATTCCGAGTATCATGCTGATGCTAAGGAAATTATTGCTCCATCGCACCTGCACGATATCGCTAACAGTCCGTTACTTAGAATCAAAATGGTGACCCCAGAGCTTGCCAAGCGTCTTCATGATAATAACATTAATAAAATTATTGATGTCGCAGATCTTTCTCGGGATGATTTTAAAGATATAATTCCTGATTCTGAATTGAAGGATGAAGCGATAGACGTAATTATTATAGATGCCAGAAAGAAATCTTATTTCAATAAAAGCAATAAGATAGTATAATATTAGTGCCAATTGCTGATCATAAGGTGCTGTAAAAAAAGAGGTAAAACTAAATGACTAATAGTAATGATAGTAATAACACTATTAAGAAGCCGCTAGGGTTGTCAAGCAGTAAACTTGGCTTATCAAGTAAACAACCCCTCAAGAAAGGTCAGGCTAATGCCTTAGGTCCAAAATCTTCTCCTAACCGCTTAAGAGGGAGCTCATCAGTGATCGTAATCACTAGAAACAAGCCTGCACCCAACTCTCCTACTAAAACTGCTTCTGGAGCCTTAAGCAAAGAGGAGCAAGAAAAAAGGTTACGTTTACTAAAAATGGCTGAAGCTGAAAAAAGTAAACAGCAACGTGTTATTATTAAAACGGAACCTAAGAAAGAAGAAGATATAGAAAAGACTAACAAAAGTGAGCTTGCTGAAGATTCATCTGAAAGCCTCTCTGCAGAACACAGCACCAAGGTAACCTCAACAGAGATCTCCGAGGATAACGCCCCATCTCAAGAAAAAGCTGAGCGCCGTGGTTTTATAAAAACTCTCAGCTCAAATCGAGGTAAGGTTAGAAACCTAAACCAAATTTTAACTCCATCTCCGCAGTCAAATGAAGACAATGAAGTGGAAGAAGTACTAAAGCCTTTTGAGGAAGAAAATATTAGAATTATTTCCGATACCGCTGTAAAAAAACATCATTCGATCGGAGCTCATAAAAAGAAAAAAGGTACATCTGACAAAGAATCAGAAAACGCAGCTCAAACAAAAAAGGTGCTTGGAGGTTCTGATACAAAAAAATTAGGAAGGCATGGTAACAAAGGAGCATTATCTCATTTTGCTATGCTGAAGAGTGATGAGGAAGAAGATGAGCAGTTTATAAAACGAACTGGAGCTTCGATTAGAAAATCTAAGAATAAAAAGAATCGTAATACCACTCCCAACCAGGAAAAAATATTTAGAAAAGTTTCTATACCTGATTTCATTACTGTCCAAGAACTGGCCAACAGAATGACGGAGAAGGCAGTTAATATAATAAAATCTTTAATAAAAATGGGGGTAATGGCAACTGTTAACCAATCAATAGATGCAGATACTGCGGAATTGATCGTACTGGAGTTTGGGCATACACCAAAAAGAGTTACTGATGCTGAAGTCGAAAAAGGTCTATTGAATGAAATTCCTGATAATCTAGAAGATATGAAGCCAAGAGCGCCTGTTGTTACAATGATGGGACATGTTGATCACGGCAAAACCTCATTATTAGATGCTTTAAGGCTTACAGACGTTGCCGCTAAAGAAGCTGGGGGAATTACTCAGCATATAGGAGCATATAGTGTACAACTCACTAATGGCAAATATATAACCTTCTTAGACACTCCAGGGCATAAAGCATTTACTGCAATGCGTATGAGAGGAGCAAAAGTTACTGATATAGTGATTTTAGTAGTTGCAGCTGATGATGGTATCAAAGAGCAAACTATAGAAGCAATTAACCACGCTAAGGCTGCTAATGTACCAATTATTGTAGCTATTAATAAAATAGATAAGCCAGAAGCAAATACAGAAAGAGTAAAAAACGAGTTGCTAAGCCATAACCTCATCCCAGAGGATATGGGAGGCGATACCATTGTGGTAAATGTTTCAGCTAAAACTAAACAAGGACTTGACGCTCTTGAATATACCATATTAGTACAAGCGGAGTTGATGTCTTTAAAAGGTAACCAGAAGGCGCCTGCAAGCGGAGCTGTTGTTGAAGCAAGAATGGATAAAAGTAGAGGAGCAGTTGCTACTTTACTTGTTCAACGAGGTACTTTGAAAATAGGCGATATCATAGTTGTAGGAACATGTTATGGTAAAGTAAAAGCTTTATTAGATGACAAAGGTCATACTATAAAATCATGCTTACCTGCATATCCGGTTGAAGTTTTGGGCCTCAACCAAGCTCCTGTTGCCGGTGATACATTTACAGTTGTGGGTAATGAGACCACTGCAAAAGAGTTAGTTGATTTTAGAATACATAAAGAAAAAGAGCGTAAGGCTGCATCTTTGAGAAAAGATCCTTTAGAAAGATTATTTACTAAAGCTAAGCAGGATGGATCTCATAAAGAACTACCTATAATAATAAAAGCTGATGTAAATGGTTCGGCAGAAGCCATTGCCAATAGTTTAGCTAAACTTCCAAGTGACGAAGTAACGTTAAGAATACTCCATTCGGGCGTTGGTGAAATAACCGAATCAGATGTCACCCTTGCAG
Organism: Candidatus Midichloria sp.; assembly: GCA_030073355.1. Taxonomy (GTDB): domain Bacteria; phylum Pseudomonadota; class Alphaproteobacteria; order Rickettsiales; family Midichloriaceae; genus Midichloria. The sequence continues at coordinate 20,350 of JALDTH010000016.1, forward strand.
CTGCTTCTAAGGCATTAGTAGTAGGATTTAATGTAATAGCCAACAATCAAGCACGTGATATGGCTGGGCAATTAGGAGTAGATATTAAATATTATTCAATAATTTATAATTTGATAGATGATATTAAAGCTGTAGTAAGCGGTCTATTATCTCCTATTATAAAAGAAAAATTACTGGGCTATGCTGAAATTAGTCAAGTATTCGATTTAAGCAAATTTGGAAAGGTTGCCGGATGTATTGTAACTGAGGGGATAGTTCAAAGAAATGCTTCAGCAAGATTACTGCGAGACAACATAGTAATTTATGAAGGCAAACTAAAAGCCTTGAAAAGATTTAAAGAAGATGTTAAAGAAGTTAAAGCAGGGTTTGAATGTGGTGTGTCTTTTGAAAAATATGAAGACATCAGAATTGGTGATAGAATAGAGGTATTTTCTTTAATCGAGGAATTGAGGCAGATTTAGAAGTTAAAAATGGCTATTTCTAAAAAAGATCGTGAACTTTTAAGCTTATACCAAAGCTCTGGAGCTGATCTTTTTTTTGAAGAAACACCACAAAATCACCAAGGTTCATCCGCCTCCTCAAGAATTACTAGACATAAACAAAGTGCTCCTCAACAACCATTAAAAAGTGAAGTATTCACAGAAAGGAGCGCCTCCAGAATAATGGCTGATAACTCTAATAACTTTCAGGAGCTATGCGAAGCCATAAGAAAATTCGATGGTTGTGAAATAAAAAAGGCTGCAATCAATACCGTAATCTACGATGGACAAGTTGACGCAAAAATAATGGCTGTAGGCGAAGCACCAGGCGCTAACGAGGATGAGCACGGAATTCCATTTTGTGGTCAAAGCGGCAAACTCTTAGATAATATATTTAAAACAATCTGCCTTAGTAGAAAAGAGAATTTATTTATTACTAATACCATTTTTTGGCGCCCCCCAGGCAATAGGAGACCAACTCCAGAAGAAATAGATGCCTGTCGTCCCTTTTTAGAAAAAATGATTTTTTTGCTGCAACCAAAGCTAATCATTATAGTAGGCAGTACTGCGATCGAATCTTTGCTTCGGATTAAATCTGTTTCTATGAATTCACTGCGTACTCAAAACCACTTATACTCTAATTGTTATCTAGGCTCAAACACCATAGAAGCAACAGCAATTTTTCATCCTGCTTATTTACTTAGGCAGCCAGTACAAAAAAAAGCCATGTGGTTTGACATCTTAAAAATTTCTAAAATGATAGAGCCGTTCATAAGCTAGTTGCCAGAGTGATTGTAAAGTTGTCCTTTAGTAATTATCCAGATTATCTTCACCTATTATTCATCGGGAAAATGTATTTATTATAATAAAGCCAAAAAATTCGGCAATTTAATTGATGGCTCTGGCGTTAGTTCTATTGAGGTCAATTTTTTATGATTTTAACTTCTTGTTTCATAATATTTTATCCAGCTACAGCGAGCTCCATATTTTGGTCTTTACTTTTACATCAGCACTTTTATCCTAATAAGGGGAGTATATTTTTATTTAGCGAGATATTACAGAATTATTTTGTTTTATTGATGACTTTTGCAAGATTACAGAAGGATGGTTAATCAAGCATTCTATAA
>JALDTH010000017.1 GCA_030073355.1 Candidatus Midichloria sp.
CTTATGTCTTCAAACCCAACAAACCCTCTCTCTCATGGAAAAATAAACTCAAACCTACTTACTCCAAACTGAGGGTAGTTAGGGTCTATGTTATGCATTAAAGCTTAAGTATACTAGTGCTCTGCTAAAAAGCAAATCACATATAGCTAAAGTGGTAGAGAGAATTGGCATAGCACTCCCCATAGCTGGCTTAGGTAGAAAAGCTGCTAATTGCTCCTAAAGGCAATGCGATTTCTAAAATATTCATATCCTGCTGACTATGATTTTGATTTAAAAATAGTGCCTAGAATAATGCTTCTAGCACAGTTAAACCTAGTATTTAGCTAATTTAAATCATTACTTATCCTTTATTAGGTCCTTCAACAAAGATTCTATTTTTTCATTTCTAGAACTGCTTTCCTTATACCATTGTTCTAGCTGCTCAGTACTGTTAGCATAAAAGTTGCTTTTATTTTTAGCATTTATTGCAGCCAGTTTTTTGTGTTTCTTAGCTGGATCTATTCCTTGATGTTTTTGTAAGTGATGCATGCCAAATAAACCTATAGCACTGCCTATCATACCGCACATTAAACTGATAGTTGCAAAGTCTCCTACTATGTATCCGCTTATACAGGTAAGAGCTATAGCAAGGATAGTTGAAGCAATAAAAGATTTTCCATTTGTCCTAAATTTCAAAAAGCCAGCGGAAAGAGGCACTATAACAATTGGCATCCAAAAATTGCCCCCTAGCCATTCTAGTTCTATTACTCCTTTTCCTGATAGTGATAAAAGAATAGCTAAGGTAGCTATTATTAAAGTAGAGCACCTAGCAATAATCAATGATTGCTTTTCGTTTAAAGAGATCAACTTTCTAATTATATCATGGGTTACAAGTACACTGGTAGTGTTTAACCAAGAATCGGCTGTAGACATTATTACTGCCAGTAAACCTGCAATAACTAATCCTTTGATTCCAACAATTAGATAATTTGCAATAAAGTGAACAAATGCGGTGTTAGGATCAATATCAGGCGCTTTGGCTTTAATAAAGAAGCTAATTAAGCAAATTGTGATTGAGAAAAAAATATTTAAAGGAATAACAACTTTTAAGCACCTCACTAATTGATTAGAGTTTCTACTAAGGAGAAATCTTTGTATAAAAGTTCCTTCAGTCTGCGGAAGAAATTGATAGAAGATTAGACTTAGAAACAGTCCAATGTTCTCTTTATTAATATCAAGTATTAACAGCTCTTGAGGCAATTGATCAAATACTTTATGCCAATGTATTATTCCTCCACCGCTCTCCATACCGTAAACGATAAAACAAGCTGCAGGTATTGCAACCATTAGAATCATAAATTGAAAAACATCAGTATACGCAACAGCGCGTACCCCTCCAAATGCTGAATATAACGCTAATATTAACGTGCTAGTTATTATACCTTGATGAACAGGTATTGAAAAGAAATAGTGTAGTAGATACCCCATTGCTGTAGATTGTAAAGTCACTACCGCAATAGATAAAAAAACTGCGGTAATATTAGTGACCCACCGCCCAGCTTTTCCATATAATCTTCCCATTATATCACTGACCGACATACATCCAGCAAATTGATCTATATTTCCTGCATATATTTTCATTGTTATTAGCCACATAAAAAGAGGTTCAATAAGGCTGTTCACAACAAAAAACATCCCCATTACATATATTTTCTCAACTACTCCAATAGTAGATGAAGCTCCAATATGAGTAGCAAACAAAGTGGTAATGATCACTAAATTAGAAAAGTTTCTTCCACCTAATGTATATTCTTTTAACGTCTTAATTGATTTAGATTTATATAATCCCACTCCAATACACACTATGAAGTAAAGAATAATGATAGATATATCTATGATATGTATATTATGCACTGATTTATACACAATTTTGTTACTTAATATTAATAAAGTACAACTATGAAGGTAAAAAAACAAGCTTTTTAATCTATAAATCAAATGAATATTACTAACGCACTGTAAAGTGAGGTGGTTAGTTTAAATTGATTTGAAGTATTAACTTGAGGATAGATTAATTTTTTTGTTTAATAGCCATAATAACCTGTAATTCTTGATGTATGCCAATATCATTTATTTCACACAATGTCCATTAAGATGGTTAGCGATCTATCGTCTTTTACATTTTTCTCCTAATGCTAGATAACCTTCTTTATCTGTTAAGTATTTTTCGGCATGCATTGAGGGTATTATTATCTACGCTAGAAACATCGAGAAGCGTATACTCATAAAATGAAGATTTACTGTATATATATCAGCTAGAAGAGTAGAATAATTTTTTTGACCCCATATGCTCCTATTCCAGCAATCAGAGCCCCTACGAACCTATCCTGAGCAACTAATTGAAAGCCATGGCCTTTTGCAGCAAATTCTAAACCAATTAGGGTTAGCTATAAATAGCTTTTCTACGATATCTAAATAACTACCAACTACAGCATAATGAAATGGCGATAACGCGTGCTTATTAAATATATTAGTACTAACCTTATACTCTAAAAGAGATTGTATACTTTGGCATAGCCGTAGAAAGCTGTAAAATGTAAAGGAGACTCACCTTGTATATCTAATATACGTCTAGAACAGCTTTTTGTTCTACTAGTAAATTTTACTATTTCTTTGTGGCCAGCTATACAAGCATAATGTAACGGAGTTTGTAAATTTTTATCAGCTAAATTAACACTGTCGTCTATGTCATGTTTTAAAAGGAATTTCACTATTTTGGTGTTTTCCTTCAGCACAAGATGTAACCAGGTTTGTCCTTGCTCATTGAGGGGCTTATACAGAACTTCTGGGCTTAATAACAATATCATGGCGATCTTTGATTGCTAAGCCTGAGAATTTTTTCATGTTTGTTTTAGATAGAAATAGTAATGGTCTTATTACTATTAAGGTAAATATTCTGAGCTTTCATCTATATTACTCTAAGCAAGGAGCACAAGGGGCAAAAGTGTGTAAGTAAAACCCAAGACAAATACTTTAGGAACTTATTCTTAAGTGCAGTTAGCAGATCTTTAGTCACTAGCACAACTGCTGACTACTTTGGCTTTGATCAGTTAAAGAGCTGCTTATACTGCTGGAATTAGGCACAGCAGCATTGTTATTAGCGGCTGCCTTATAATTGTCAATTGCCGAGGCAAAGTAACACTACCATTTGCAGGAGAGGCCGCAGTGATCGCAACACAACTGTTAGCTTTAACACAAGGATTTACGACGTTAGTTCCATATACGTTTGCAATACATTTTCTATTTGGCGTAAAGGGGAGCGGTTCTTGATATGGTAACCCCGTTTTTAGTTATGGAATCTGCAGTTACTACCGTGCTATTAGCCATCGAGAATTCAGCTAGCTGAATGTTTCTATTTTCTGCGTTCGCTTTTACTTTTAATCTTGTTAACTAGCTTTGGGCTTTGTTCAGCTCAGTTAAAGCAGTTATTTTGTTTGGATCGTCATCAGCTAGGGTTGATATATCATCGTTTAGCTTTATTTCTATATCTCGCCTATAATCAAAACCGAATGTTACATCGCATTTTCCATTTTGATTAGCACCGTTTTTAATATCGCTATTTGGATCAGGCTGAAGCCATATTGCATAGCCGCTCTTCCAGTTGGAATTTTCACTTCATCGCATGAAATAGGCATTTCTATACAATAAGGCTGAGGCAGAGCTGCTAACCAGTCGCTCTCATTAGTTATACAAAATTTTATCAGGATGACTTGGGTCTTTTAAGCTCCCATCACGATTTGTTAACGGACCTTCATAAGAGCTAGGGCATACTGCTCTTTCAGCTATTTCATTTTGTTTAGGAGCAGCTTTGCCTTTATCCTTACAAGGTGGAGAAGAAGACTCGGACCCAAAGCATTTAGGTTGGTAAGTGGGTATAAGGTACACCGCTGCATTTGTTCAGCAACATCAGTGATAGAACTCGGGCAACATTGGTTTCTGTATCTATTACCGGTTGGTATATATAAAATAAGAAGGGTATCCTCCTGGAACCTCTTGCGTTGTTGCAACACACCCATCTATTCCACATCTCATTTGCGTGGTTCTAAAGCTGATCTTTTTAGGGTTGCCCGAGGAATCCATTTCAGGAATTATAGACTAAAATTAATGTCATATACAGAGCCACTGCCTCTTGTAATAATGGCCGATTGATTACCGCTATCGTCTTGTACTACTTCTTTAGTATATTCTTTTATTGTGATTGGGGGAGCGGGTAAAGTTAGGATAAGTGGGAAATTTTGCGCAAACTGGTGCCTCTAAATTTGCAACGTTTACAGTATCATATTTATAGAGGTATCCCCAGGAAATTTATAGAGCAAAAATAATTGGTCAGGAGATAACTTTTGAGGATCATCAAATTTCACTAATTGCTAGTGGCTGGTCAAAGCGACTTCCATTAGCTAATAATGTTTTTATATCAAGTTTTGGATCTACATAAGGTTTTGCATTTGCCGGCATAACTAAGTTAAAGGTTGGCGGGATAGGCTTAAATGGTTCGTCAACACACCAAATTAAGTTTTTCTTAGAGGTAAACAGAGAACCCAAAAAGTTAGTTTTGAAATACGCACACATTTTAGTTCGTTTGCTAGTATTTTTTAGGTTGCCTGGAAACAATTTCTGAGGCCGTATCTTTTTTAGTACTACTATATTAAAGCTACCAAATAATGAGAATTCATCGTCAGACTTAAAGCTGCTATCCGTGATCTTAGTTTTTGTATCTCCCCAGCATGTATAAGCTGGCAGGTCCCAAGAGAAGCCGCAAGGAATAAAAAGGCATCACTTAGAGATTCTTGTGGTGCCCCACACCTTTGCTCGCCATCAAAAAAATCCAGCTTGCCCAGCAATATTGTCTTTGCATTTGATATTGTGTCTCAAATGGGTCAGTATTAAGTCTTTCTAATTTCATTCTTTCTCTCCAAGTTGGAAAGAAATCTCTGCATTGACCATTTACCCCTGCGTCATCTTCACTTGTTTCCCTCGCTACATCCCCTGATGGTGGGTCAGATTCGAAAGCGTTTTTTGAACCTGCATATTTGCCGCCAAGCCGATCTTTACATAACAGATCTGTTTTAGCTTCTGTATAAAAGAGTTTATAAAAAAAATACAAAATAAAAATAATAAAGCGCCTCTGTTTGCCATTAGCTTAACTCCTCTTTGATTTCTTTTATAGATTCTAAATCAAATAATAGGTTAACAGACCTGTTATACTGCTTTAATAAAAAACTTAACTTACCATGAGCATAGTTTCTAATATTATAGAAATCTTCCTCAGATAACTTAAAAATCTTTTTAAAAGATTTATCCGCTAGCTTACTTGGAAGGAAGATTTGGGTAGGAATGTTATAAATGAACTTTTCAAAAAATTGAAAATTATCATAAAGTTCTTTATTGTAATTAAACGTGAAAATTATAATTGCATTTTTAGCATTTAACTTTTCCAGGCTTGATAATAATCTTTCAGCCAAAACCTGTTTTTCAAAAATCCGAAAATCACTGTTAACAGCAATAATTGTAGGAGTATCATCCAAAAACTCAGGAAGCTTGCTGATCAATAACCTTAGAAGAACTGTAGAATATTTTTTTTCTAACAGAGAAAAATCTATGCCCACGTATTTATTGCTCTGTCTTGGTACTCAAAAATTTTGATAAAATTTTCATTTAGATAACTGATTTTTTCTTTAATCACTGCGTCTGGTAAGAAAGATGCGAATTCTTTCAAAGCTTCATAAATGTTGGTTTTATTTTCAATATGATTAATTAAATTGTTTAAGACATTTTCTTCTACTGCTGAAATAAGTTAGCGTACCAAAAATTAGATAACAAAACACATTCTTTGTATAAGTTTTCTCACTATCACCAAAGCCAATTTTGAAGACAGAAGGATTTTCTGCAGAAATCTTAAAATTCTGACCTCCTAATTTACTGATAAAGTTTTCATTATTTCCTTTTAAGTCTAAAAAAATAATTCTGGGGTTAAGTTTAACTGCACTGCCAAGTAGAAATTTTAGTAAGATTTCTTTGCTGCTCTCTTCAGGGCCTACTATCATGGTATGACCATTATCATTTTGATGGAAATTAAAATAGTAAGGCAGCCTTTTTCTATTTTTAAATAAAGCAACTGGCGGCCCCCATTTACTACTATTATAAGAGCCCATAGAAGTGCTTGGTACAAAAGCAAAGGTAGAAGAGAATTTCACTAGATTATAATTTTTTCTGAAGCTATATTGAAAATTGCCAGGGATGGTAGACTATAAGCATAGCGGCATATAGAAATCTTCTCTTACTAAAGGGACACCTATATTTTCAAAAATTTGTATTATTTTTTCTATACTGTTATCTAATTCTCCTGCACTTTGGCTATATAAAGTTAGGTTTATCTGTTTTTCACAATAATCAGTTTTTCCAACCATTTCTGCAGGAATTATTTTTTATCTCCTTTATTGCAATAGCTCTAGGGGTAAAGACAATAGATTCGCTAATTATATACTTAAAGTTATGTTTAAGGATCGAAGTACAGTCCTCTAGGCTCAAGTCATGAAAGGGCTTAAAGCTCTAAAAACAGCCACGAAAGTTTTATTACCTTCCTCTTCCATTTCCTCCAACTCTATTTTGTTAAAATAGTAGTTAATTTTCAAACTTGCTAATTGCTCTGAAGTATCACATGATTCTAATTCTATGTCTTTTTGCTTTAAATGTATCAGATTATATAAAAGAAAGCGGTTCAGAATAATATTTATTACTTTCCTTATCTTTCTTGATTCCAAGTAATTTAGCGCAGAATCTACTACTTGATTTAATAATATTATTTGAAATTTAGTTTAAGAAGACTTTAGCTTCTTCAAGCTCTTTTAAGTGTAATTGCTGAAGATTAAAAGGGCTCTTCTTAGCTTCTTGAATCACAATAAATACATATACTGTTGCACAAGTAACTAGCTACTCCATTGATTAAACTCGCTCCACTTATTATTAATATTTTTTGCGAATTCTGAAGAAAAATTTGCCTCAATTTCTATATTGCTGAAATTATTTAAGGTGTGAATATATACTGCAACCTTGTTATCCTTTATATAACTTGCTATTGCACTTCTAATCACCTCTCTTAAGGAAATGCTATTGACGATAATCTGTATTAAATCACCATTTTTCGTGATTAAGGTGTTAGGATCATAATGACAAGTAATAGGTATGTAATTTGATATTTTAGGAATAAATATCATTGCCACTATCCAGCATTAAACCTTTATAAATAGATTATATTTAATAGAGAGTAGGTCAACCTGTTTTGTAGATTAATGCCTTTTCTTTAAAGGTAAATTCTATATATCCGTAACTAGTTTCGTGCCAAGGATTTGCTTTTATTGAACTTGCATCGGTATTGAGACTATTTAAGTACTCACCAATGTTGGTCATTGAAAGTGCTGCAGGAACGACAACCTCATAGGAAGGGGGATTTGGTGAAGAATCTTGTCATTCTAGCGGATCCATGTTTAATTAACCACATATATGCTAAAACGGAAAGACAAATAGTGAACGTACCACCAATAATGCCTCTTACTATTGCTCCGGTATAGTTAGTATTACAGCTATTGGCAACCTCACTTGGCTCTGCTGTTGTAAATATTGACGAGGAATGTGAAGGGCAGGTAATTTTAGGACAAATTAATATTAGGCGAGGTGTGGTTGAGAGAGCAGTGGTTAATTGAGCACTGGTTGAAGTAGTAGTGCTGGCTGTCATTATTGTAGCTCCGTTATAAACTCTATATCTTGCTTTCTGTTATGATTAAAATCTCCTACTGCAACTCCATGATGCCTCCTAAAACCAACGCTATAAGAAACAGCGGTTGAAAAGGTTCCATCGCCATTTCCCAGCAGCATAGAAACTGTAGCTTCTCCCCAGAATTCATACTATAACTATATCTTGATTTCCATCGCTATTAAGATCAGCGGCTTTTACTCCTGAAGGTTGAGAGCCAGAATTATAGGAAACAGCAGGCTTAAAAATTCCATCGCCGTTTCCGAGTAATGTGGAAACAGTCATTGTACCCCAATTAGGAGTAACTATGTCTTGAATGCCATCTTTATTAAAGTCTGCTGTTGCGGTTCCATAGAGACTAAAACCTACACTATAAGAGGTGAGAGATGAAAACCCACCATTTCTAGCCCCCATAACTATAGGAATACTTTCTACATTATAATTAACAGCCAAAGAAAAGACACTGTTCATTTCTATAATAGATTTAGATTATTTAGATTACAACGCAAGAAGATTTTTAATTTAAAAAATATTATGTGCTTATCTTAGTATATTTTCTAATGCTGTAGCGCTAGAAGTTTTTTTGTCTCTGTACTTTATAATGACTGCGCATGCAACTGAGAGGTTTTGCTCTTTTGCCCAATTGTTAGACAAAATCGGCCTAGTACTTGGAACAACAACTGCGCTTGCTGGAATTTCTCCCTTTATTATAGTTTGATTTATGATGTCGTATATTGGAACAGAAGCAGATAATTTAACTCCCGGTGCTAGCACTGCTTTTTCTCTTACAATGATGCCTTCTGTTAGTGTAACTCCAGCTCCTATAAAACAGTCATCTTCTACAATAACTGGTCTGTTACCAATAGGTTCTAAGACTCCCCCTATCTGTACAGCAGTTGATAAATGTACTCTTTTGCCAATTTGTGCGCAGGATCCAACTAAAACATGGCTATCAACCATGGACTGCTCATCAACATAAGCTCCTATGTTAACGTATGAAGGGGGCATAATAATCACATTTTTTCCAATGTGAGCACCAGCTCTCACTGATGTTCCGCCTGGTACCATTCTTACGTTGTCTTCTTCGGTAAATGTTCTAGTAGTGAGTGGTTCTTTATCCATAAAGCCATTCATTGCAACTATTTTAGTGTTTTTAAAAACCTCTAAAATTTTTTGTTTTACCTCAATGTTAGCCTGCCAATCGGCACCAATTTTTTGAGCGACTCGAGTTTGGCCAGACTCTAATGAAGCTAAAAAGTCTTTATAAAGCATATTGTTTTTCCCAGTTAATAATTAATTGATTTACTAAAGTGAGTTCGTTGATAGATTTTAAGTCATTAAGACTAAGCGGTAAGCGTACAGCTGCATGAGATATTAATCCTAAGTGGTGCAATAATGCTTTAACAGGAATAGGGTTGCTTGCTGTGAATAATGCCTTACATGCTTGCCACCATAGCTTTGAATCTAAGCGTACACCTTCCAAGCACAGTTGAACATATTTATGAGTAGCTGTAGGCCAAACATTGGAGGCCACAGAAATTAGACCTTGCGCAGATTCAGTAGACATAGCAGGCATCAGATAATCGTCTCCACAATAAACAGCAATATTAGGCGCAACCATTTTGTATTCGACTAAACTATCCACAGTACCGCTTGAGTCCTTTATTGCAGCAAATTTTTTATTAGTACACAAATTCCTTACTGTCTCTGCATGGAGTTTAATACCGGCTCTACTTGGTATATTATAAAGCATGCACTGATGCTGAGACTCCTGCATTAATTTTTCAAACCATTGTGTTTGACCGAGTACTCCAGGCTTAGTATATATCGGGGTAGTCATTAGGTAACCAGCTAATGGAAATTGGTTACAAAATTCTATCCATTCGAGAGCTGCAATGAAGTTATGGCTCGGAACTCCAGATATAAGTGGAATTTTGAGCTTTAGATTAAATGCAAATCCAATGATTTGGCGCCTTTCTTCATCACTAAGAGAAAGGCCTTCTCCAGTGCTACCAAGTAAAATTACGCCATTTTCTGCTGCCTTTTGCAATTTTAATAGCTTTTCCAAGCTTTTAAAGTCTATACTTCTGCCTGCTGCATCGAAAGGAGTGACGATTGCGGTCCAAAGTGATTTATTTAACATTTTTGTCTCTGTTGAATTCAAGTACATTTTTCATAGAATATATGCTAGGTTTTGGTTGATGTTGATCAAACCATTTAATAATTCTTATTGCTCCAAGCGCAAATAACTTGCGGTCAAATGCGATGTGTTTTACTGAAATTAGCTCGCTATTACTGGTAAATACTACCTCATGTTCCCCAGGTAAGTTGCCGCTTCTTTCAATATGTACTCCAATAAAATTCTCAGATCTTGGCCCATGTTCAGGAGGATTTGAGCTGTAATCGATATCGAAATGCTCTTTCTTGGCTTTTTTGATTTCGTTAATTAACGAGGCAGCGGTACCGGACGGAATGTCTACCTTATTCCTATGATGTTTCTCAGTGATATCGATGTCATAACTTGCATCTAACATTTTAGATAATAATGAAACTAAATATCGTTGTAGATTCGCTCCCAAGCTAGTGTTTGAAGCGATAACTATAGGCACTTTTTCTGCGAGAGTCTCTAATTCTTTTCTGAAGTTATTTTGTTTCCAGCCAGTAGTACAAATGGCAATTGGTTTGGGGTTCTTTAAGGCTTCAGAGATTATATCTTTTATTAAGTCTAGAGAAGAAAAATCAATGATAAAATCGTTATCTATAAAGACTTCTTGGAGCTTATGTTTACTGCCTTTATTGTAATCCTTACCAAGATGATAAAAGTTATCTGTTTTAATTGCTTGAGAGAGTAGTAGACCCATACGGCCTGAACTCCCAATGATACCTATTTTTTTCATTTATTGTTCATTTTTAATGATATGCGCTAAAATAGTTAATCATGTCTAGTTAGTCAACAAGCTTTTTAGTCTTTAGGCTAAAGAAGAAGGTAGTGAGTATGGCGGGGATGACGGGGGTCGAACCCGCGACCTCCAGCGTGACAGGCCGGCACTCTAACCAACTGAGCTACATCCCCATCTAAAAGGATGGATGAAATGGTGGGCGATGACAGTGTCGAACTGCCGACCTCCTCGGTGTAAACGAGATGCTCTACCAACTGAGCTAATCGCCCAAGTCAAACAATAATCTGGCGCTTATTGTTAAAGCTTAAGAGTTAAAAAATCAAGTTAAATTTCATCATTAATAGAATTATTTTTGTTTTGTATATAAAATACAGTGAACAGAACGCTAACAAAAGTGTTTGCTAGGCAACAAAGCACTATGTAAACTATTGAGTTTTGTAGAAAAGTTAGTGACATATATAAAATAGCGACCATAGTCGAGATCTTCATGCATTTTGCTAAGTTTTCTTTAACAAATAAAAAACTCTTATTTATTGATTGTATGACGGAGGATTTATTAAGTAATAACTCCACATCAGCAATTAGCAGAATTGGAGTTAAGTATAATAACATTATAAAAGATATACTGATTAAAGCAAGAATGGAGGACGAACTAAGTAGTTTTATTAAGGCAAATATAAATCCACAAACAGCAATAGAGATAAGGAAAATGCTAAGACGTAGTAAAATGATTTTAAATATATTTTTAAAAACAAAATATAACTGTTTGCTGGGCTTATAACTTTCCTTATTTATAAGGGTTACATATATATTGGAGGTGCTTATATAAGCAAAATTTAAAAAGGTTAAAAACATCAATAAAAAGAACTGGGAAAAGGGAAATTCATCTATATTTAGGATTTCATTAGTAATATAATTTTTATTGAATAGAGAAGGATTTATTGGAGAAAATAAGGCAGTTACTAACAATAGTAAGCCTACTTGGGTATAAACTGATAAAAACAGCCCAAATTTAGATTGAATAATAGATTTGGTTGTTTTTATTAAATCAAGCATACACAATGAATAAAAGCTGCTTTCTTAAGTTATGCCTAAATTATAATTTATATTAAATGTTTAATCTAATTATTTGTTCTAAAGCTTGGAATCTCTAAGAGATTCTGCTCGGGCTTTAGCACGACTATAAACTAAATTAAGCTCTGTCTGAGAGCAAATCCCAAGTAACACTGGGTCCTTAGGGCGTATGTTAGCAATATTCCAATGGGTCTTATCACGTATGGAAAGTACTGTGATTTTTGTTGAACCAACTAGTTTAGCAATCTGAGCATCACTTAATTCTGGGCAATTTTTAAGTAGCCATGCTATAGCTTCAGGTTTATCTTGCCTCCTTGCAACTGGAGTATATTTAGAGATTTTCTTCTGCTTTTGCTCATGAATAAGTCTTAAAGCTGATTCAGATAAAGATAAATTGGCTTCCGGATTTGCTTCACAGCGCTTTATCTCTTCTCGAGTTAATTGTCCTTGAACAATTGGATCTAAGCCGATAATGCCTTTTGCAACATCTCCATCAGCTATACCTTTGATTTCTAATAAATGTAAGCCACAGAAATCGGATATCTGTTTAAAAGTTAGAGAGGTATTTTGTATTAGCCATACTGCTGTAGCCTTAGGCATTAACGGTGTTGCCATATTTAAATTCCTTTAATAGCTGTTAAAACTTAATAATCAAACCAAAAGGATGTTACTTTATAACTACAGAGTTGTCAATTGTTGCCACTGATAATTGTATATATTACAAAACTTGGTAACCGATGTATATACTTAACTGTACAATATTTATTTTTAAGCTCGGCTTAAGTTAATTTTCGGTACAGCATCAATATAAAAATTGAGCTCAGCCAAGCAGAGAATATTGCAATAGTTAAAGCTGCAAGGCCTGGTAACTTTAGCAAGTAAATAGCGATAAAAAATGATAGAATACCAACTGTAAGTGATGACCAATAAATGAGAGGTATTGTTGGCATTTTAAGTAGTCCAATAACCATAGGTATGGAAAATCCTACTCCCCAAAAACAAAAGCCGTACATTACTACGTGGATGATCTCTATTTCAGAAAATGCCACTAACATTGCAAATATGGCAAGCACTATTGTCATAAATCTCGGTACCATAATTTGGGATTTAGGTTTGGAGATATTAAAGTACTTTGCAATCACATGTTTAGTAACTAACACAGATGAAGCGTTTAAATGAGAGTCAGCTGTTGACATTCCGGCCGCTAAAATCATTGCAACAATTAAGCCCCTGAAACCGACTCCCAGCACCTCATTTATTAAATTCAGTATAAGCTCAGAAGAATTAATTGCAGGTAATATTCTAAGACAACTAAATGCTAATATCATGATAAGAGTCATAATGATAGGCCTTGCAATAAATTCGGCCCAATACATTGATTTGATAGCATTAGGGCTTTTAGCCATAAGATAACGTTGTATAAGTGGCGGGTGCATCCATAAGAATGGTGTGCAGCCAGCAAAGAATAAAGCAAGATATTCGTAAAATTTTGGATGCTTAGCTATCAATAATTTTTCAGTAGGAAGATTTTTAAATATTTCAAAAAATCCTCCAGCCTTTTGGCTAACCATAAAAACTATAACTGGTAAAGTAATGATGATCACAATCCATTGAAGGATGTCGGTGATTGTTACTGCCCTTATTCCTCCAATTGCAGTATATAAGGCAACCATTAAGCCTGCTATAACTGTTACATAATATTGATTCAATCCTGAGTAATGTGACACAAAAGCTGATATCCCCTTAATTTGCCCGGCCACTACAAAGATTGATACAAAGAGACCTAAAATTCCAACAGTAAACTCTGCTTTTGGACCATAAAAATATTTTATTATATCTCCTGGAGATATCATGTTAGTGAATCTATCATCAAAATATTTTGCTAAGAAAAAAATCATAATAAGGCAAAATATCAAAAAACCCGACATACCAAATAGGAAAATTATCCCATCTCCATATATCTTAGCTGCGTCACCAACTGTTGATCCAGCTCCAAAGCTTGTTGCTAGAAACGTAAAGATGAGGATAGAAACAGGAAAGGATTTCTGCGCTACAGCAAAGTCGCTCATGTCTACTACAGTCCTTGAAGACTTACTAATCCCAATTAAAACAATGATTAAGAAGTAAGCGCAGATGATAATCAAGTCTATCATAATTTTAAAATATGATTAATGGACACTTAACATAACGAGAGTGATTAATAGCATTGTTTTATATAAATACAAGTTTTTATTGGTACCTGATAACGCTTTTGATAATGGCTGCACTTGATATTAAAAAGATTGGTAGCTCCAACAAAAAAATAGAAGCAAGGATATTAATGTAAACAGCTTCATGTATAGCGGAAGAAGAAAATATCATAGTTGGAATTGTAAACGGAATAGCTAATATTACTACTAACATATTTTGCTTTGAAATTAAGCATAAAGCAGAACTAAATAAATTAACTAATAAGATATTAGTTATCACCAATAGCACAGTACAAGAAGGGTTGTAAATTCTGTGATTAGATTAGTAGTTAAATAGTCAAAGAGTAACGTAATCATGATGAATGGTACGCCTACAAAAATTATATGTACTAAAATTTTGCTATAAGGATTTTATTTCCAAATTGATTCCTAACAGTAAGAATTGTTCCAGGATTCTTTTGTTATAATCATGAATTAAAAGCGCATCAAAAGAGAGAGTTAAGCTGAATAACAAAAAGACTAGATATATTTCAAAATTAATGGTGTTTGCAGTAATATGGAAAAGCAAAACCGAAACTATAAAAAATGAAAGATTTTGTAAAAGAAAAAATTTCTGGTTTCAATATAAAGATAACTGTAGTAACAAAACCGCTTTAAACGTCCTTCTATTAGAAGGGTAAAACTCTATTCTGTACATTATCTGTAGTCCTCTAACGATAAATTTATTACTCCATCTTTGGAACAAGGTTCCTGAGCAGTAAAAATTACTATACCTTTATTCATACAACGCACTTGAATTATTTCCATCAATCTTTCGCTACCTTTTTTATCCAAATTAGAAAATGATTCGTACAGAATCTAGATTATTGTTTGAGTTAAAAGTAGTTTCATTAATTCAACTTTTCTAGCAAGTCCTTGCGATAAGTGGTAAATTTTTTTATGAGCGTGACTTGCCAAATTAAAGACAGCAAAACTAGCGTTTATAGCATGCTCCATATTCCTTAATTTAGCCCAAAAAGTTAAGTTTTGTACTACAGTTAGCTCTGAATCCACGGCATTATGATGCCTAATGTAGGTAACTAATTTGCTATATTCGTCAGCTATTTTTTTTATATTAAAGTCTTCATAGTATATAGTGCCATTAAATTGACTAAAATTTGTGATAGCTCTCAATAGTGAGGTTTTACCAATTCCGTTGGAGCCGTGGATACATAGAGATGCGCCAGGGAAAATTGTTAGCCAAAGATTATTAAACAGTTTTTTATTATTTTTTATAATTGAGAGATTTTCAAAGCTCAGCATTTTAATTATTTTTTAAATTTAATACCATTTAGTAACTTTTTGTTCGGTCTAATCTTCAGAACATAAGAGATCACTTCTGCAATGGCTTTGTAGTGTTATAGAGGAATAAAGTCGTCAATGTCAGTTGAATCAAAAAGAGCTCTCGCTAATGGAGGATTTTGCACTATAGGTATAAAGTATTGATTTGCAATTTCTCTGATTTTAAGAAGCGCCATTAAGTCAGTACCCTTTCTTTGCTAGAACTTTTAATCTCTAGATCACCATCAGTGTGTTTCTGTTCATCTTTTATATCTTGAAAACTCATTTTTAGATCATTAATGTATTCAAATCTTTGATATAAAAAGTCAATAATCGAGATTAAAAACATCACCGAGCAGATTGTTGATATAAAGACAATATCTTGAGCTATTGATCTTATACTGAGTTCATTAACGTTAATCAAGTGAAAGTTAATTAAATAGCTACCTACAAGAGTAGTAAATTTACTGGAAATCGGTTTCATTAGAAAAATAATCATCAAAGTAGAACTTATGAAAATAGCGAAGCTTACTAATTCTCTTGAAGTGGGAACTTTACCGTCTTTCTTTGCGTCTTCCAACCGTCTCGGAGTGGGGTCTTCGGTTCTTTCCGATTTATCTTGATTTTCGTCTGCCATAATTTTATGAACTCACCAGTTGACCAATAAAATTTTTATATTCATCAGTGAACCAAATCATTGCTGATTATATAAAGATCATTAAAATAATAAAGCCAACTAAAACTTGAGCTGGCAATAATAAAAAGAATATTTGCAATTGTGGCATGAGTCTAGAGAGAACTCCCGCACTTAGATACATTAGAAGTGAAATGATAATAAAAGGTGAAGCGAACCTAATGCCAACATTCCAAGAGGTTACAACAGTTTTGATAATTAGTTTAGTAAAGCTTTCAGAATACTTAAAAAACGAACCTATATATAGGCAGAGTTTCATAACTTTCAATTAGAGGCTCTATAATCAATATATGGAGATTTAAATTGATAATGATGATAACCGCGCTATCATACTTAAGAGAATTCCTATTATGGTGCCTTGATCTCCATGATTTGGATCAAAAACCATTGCCGTTGAAAGCTCCATATTAGAGCAAATAATTTTAGCAATCATGTGCCTAATGCTATTCCTATAGTAATTTAACTTACAATAACAAGAAACATTTCAATTGCATTAGCCGGAGAGGGGATTGAATTTTTTTGTAAACCTCCAATCATAATTATAATGGCGAGCCCTAGAGTCAATTTTATTCTACTAGATATATTGATTTCGCCAATTTCCTGGAATTAAAAAAAGACTGATACTAATTCTACAAAAAATCACGAAATAACAAAATATAGTAGCTGATGAGATGTCCAATAACTTCATAGCAACTGAAAATAATTAGTAAGTTTGAATTAATATTGAAGAGTAATCATAGTACAGCTGTTCTATGAGTTAGAATAGGTTATACTTTTATCATAATCAATCGATAGTAATAAAACAATAATATTAGTATTAAAGTTATAGAAATTAATAGGAATTCAGTGAAACTAGGAATAACCTTCCCGAAATGCTTCACTGTACTGCGAAAAGAAATTTTTGATGCTGTTGCTGAAGAGAATATAGAGGCCTTAAAATCTTTTGATGAATATGAGATAGAAAAAAATTGAGAATAAATTTTGATTAAGTATATACTTAAATTTTAAATTTTATTAATAGGTGTTATGGAACGAAATTTTGGGTTGGTTGATAGTTTAAATACGCGTACTTCTCTTAAGGTAGGAGATAAAGGTTATTATTTTTTTAGTATAAAGACCGCGGCCCAAAAATTATCTTTAGATGTATCGTCTTTGCCATATTCTTTAAGAATAAAATTTGTTGAGATTTGAAGACGGTGTTTCTGTAAAGCTCGATGATATAAAGGAAATAGGTAAGAGTTATAGAGAATATGAAATAGCCTTCATGCCAACTAGGGTGTTGATACAAGATTTTACTGGAGTGCCGGCAGTTGTAGATTTAGCGGCGATGCGAGACGCTATGGTTGCTTTATACGGAGATCCACAACAAGTTAATCCTTTAATTCCTGTCGATCTAGTGGTTGACCAT
Organism: Candidatus Midichloria sp.; assembly: GCA_030073355.1. Lineage (GTDB taxonomy): Bacteria > Pseudomonadota > Alphaproteobacteria > Rickettsiales > Midichloriaceae > Midichloria. The sequence goes on from JALDTH010000017.1 coordinate 17,375, forward strand.
TTCAGTGCAGGTTGATGCCTATGGAACCGAAAATTCTTTTGCAACAAATGTTGCATTTGAAATGCAAAGAAATTATGAGCGCTATAAGTTCTTACGCTGGGGGCAGCAGTCATTCTCAAATTTCAGGGTAGTATCCCCTAGTACAGGAATTTGCCATCAAGTTAATCTCGAGTATTTAGCAAAAGTCATTTGGACTGAGGAAATTGATGGGAAAACTTATGCTTACCCAGATACATTAGTAGGTACCGATAGTCTCATACTACCATGATTAACGGCTTATCTGTTTTAGGCTGGGGAGTAGGGGGGATTGAAGTAGAAGCGGCTATGCTTGGACAGCCCTTATCGATGTTGATTCCAGCAATTGTTGGTATGAAGTTTAACTGGGACCCTAAAAGAAGGAGTCACTGTAACAGATTTAGTATTGACAATAACTAATATGTTAAGAGCCAAGGGCGTTGTGGGTAAATTTGTTGAGTTTTACGGCAATGGCTTAGCTGATATCTTTCACTTGCCAACCGCGCAACGATAGCTAATATGGCTCCAGAATACGGAGCAACTTGTGGGTTTTTCCAGATATATGCTGAGACTTTAAAGTATTTAGCTCTAACTGGAAAATCAAAAGAACACTTAGAGCTTGTTGAGGCTTATGCTAAAGAGCAAGGTTTATGGTACAATCCAGATGAGCAGATAAAATTTAATGAAGTATTAGAATTAGATCTTTCAACAGTTGAACCAACTATTGCGGGGCCAAAACGTCCACAGGATGGAATTAGGCTAGCTGAAGCGCCTGCAAATTTTCACCAATCCATTACCAGATTTAAATAAGAATGAGGCAAATATTGGTAAGACATTCCCGGTAGGAGATGGTAAATATAGTTTAAGCAATGGAGACATAGTTAATTGCAGCTATTACTAGCTATACCAATACTTCAAATCCTTATGTGATGATTGGAGCAGGGTTACTTGCTCGTAATGTTGTGCAAAAAGGTTTAAGTAGCAAGCCTTGGGTTAAAGCTTCTCTAGCTCCAGGTTCTCAAGTTGTTACTGAATACTTTAAATTAACAAAATTGGACCAATATTTAGCCAAAATGGGTTTTAATTTAGTTGGCTATGGCTGTACCACCTGTATAGGAAATTCTGGTCCACTTTTGCCAGAAAAATTGAGAAAGCTGTTTTTGATAATAACCTTGTTGCTTGTTCAGTGCTTTCTGGTAATAGAAATTTTGAAGGCCGTGTTCACCCCCCCCCCATTGGTGCGAGCAAATTATCTTGCCTTGCTTCTCCGATGTTATGTGTTGCCTATGCGATTGCTGGATCTATTCATATTAATCTGATATCAGAGGCAATTGCTAAGGATAAAAATGGTAAAGATGTATATTTAAGAGATATTTGGCCAACGGATCAGGAAATAAATGAATTTGTAAATAAATACTTAGGCTCTGAGGTATTTAAGACCAAATATGCGGATGTTTTTGCCGGAACCGAAGAGTGGCGAGAAATTACTGTGAGTTCAAGTGCAAATTACCACTGGGATCCAAGTAGTACTTACATCAAAAACCCGCCATATTTTAAAGATATTAATAAAAGCAATACGATCAGCTATAATATTAGTAACGCTAGGATATTGGCTATATTAGGCGATAGTATCACAACTGACCACATAAGCCCAGCTGGCCCTATCGCAAAAAATAGTCCTGTAGCTAAAGCTAAATACTTGATCGAAAACAATGTAAGTAGTGTTGATTTTAATTCGTATGGTGCGAGGCGAGGCAACCATGAAGTGATGATGCATGGAACATTTGCTAACATCTGTGGTTTTTGAGAAAGTAAGTATTGCTGATTTGAACCTTGTTGGTGATGAGTTAATTGATATCCAAGGACTAGAGAATATTATTCCTAAGAAAAAAGCTAAATTGAAAATTAAAAAAGAGAATAACCCTACAATAGAAGTAGATTTGATTTTTGTGTTACATTGCTGATCGGATATACTATAGTTCTGGTATAGGTGTGCTACACAAAGGAAGGTAAAAAATGAGTAATATTTTTCACTAGCTGCAAGTTTCGCGGTTGGAAATGGCTCTTTAATAGTCGCTGCTGATCAAGCTTCAAATACAGTTTCAGTACTTTTGGGGAACGATAATGGAACCTGGAAAGCGTCATCATAGATGCTAGTTTCCTTTGCCTCTGTGAGTCCGTTTAAGGATCTTTGATACCTGAATTGTTA
>JALDTH010000018.1 GCA_030073355.1 Candidatus Midichloria sp.
TTATCTCTAATTGCTTATTGACTCAAATCAGCTAAACCTTCTGTTAAATTCTCTCCTTAATCCAAAACTTGAGGTTTAATGCAGAAATTAGGTTACTGAAATTTGATGCCCTTTTTGTGTAGCCCTTGTGGCCATATATTACATTAAATCTTCTAAAAAGTCGTCAGACTGGATTCGAAAAGATATATTTTGTTTTTGTTTAGCTATAGTAGGAAACTTAGTCACTTCAATAACTATAGATTCTTCTAAGAACTTAGCTTTTAGTAGCCGCATTATTTCATAAGCAAAATGTTCTATGAGATTAAAATGCTTAGTAGTCGCAAATGACAGGAGCTGCTCTATTAATTCTTTATAACATGTAGTATCAGCTAACTGGTCAGATATACACCCCCTAGGGCGCTTCTTACTTTTAACTTTGATGTCTAATAAAACTTCTTGCTTGTTGGCGGCCTTCTCAAAATCAAAAGCTCCTATGCTTAAAAGCACAGGAAGCTTGTTGATAGATAGAATATAAGACATTTATTACGACAGGTATAGTTAGTTATCTATCAGTCATAGGTTGATTATTTTCTTGTGTAGAAGGTATAGGGTTCCAATTGAGTTGCCGTTCCTGACTGTAAATCTATTACTTCATCGTTTTTCACTCCGCCATCAGGATCTATGACATTTTGGTCAGGATTAGCTGGGTACTCATAAGGAGTCTCGCTATCGGAAACAGTTGGTTCAGTATCTGAGACAGTATTAGGAACTTCTGGTTCAGCAATTTGCGTCTCTAATTTCACCACCCACTTATTTTTTAATTCATCAATAGTACCATCTTGTTTTAGCTGAGCCAATATATCATTGATTTCTTTCTTAAGGGCTTCATCCTTCTTCTGCATGGCAATAGCAAAACCATAAGTATTTTCAGTATCAATCGGCAAATACGCAAAGTCTTGCGAAATCTTACTAAAGGCTATTGCTTGATCCAAATCAAGTAAAATCGCGTCAATTCTGCCTATCTTCAAATGTTCTATTAGCTGGATATTACTATCTTGAGAAAGGACTGTGATATCTGGAAACTCTTTTTGATCATTAAGATAAGCTTCCATGGTAGACCCAGTTTGGGTCCCTACTACTCTGCCTTTTAAATCTTTGGTACCCTTGACTAAATTTCTTTTAGCATTAAATAATAAGGCCATTTCGTTTTTATAGTATATGTCAGAAAAAGCTACTAAGTTTTGTCTTTCTTCTGTTAGTGAGATTCCAGAAATGACAAGATCAATATTTTTACTTTGTAGTGAAGCGACAAGACTATAAAGAGGCATATCCTTAATAATAAGCTTTTTATTCATCTTCTCAGCAATTCTATTCGCTAGATCTACATCAAACCCTACAACTTTGTTATCTTGTTGAAATTCAAACGGCGGATAATCTGAAGAGAGCCCTACTGTAATTGTATTGTTACCTTTTTTTTCAAAGCATCCAGTAAGAACAAAAAATGATATAAAGGAAGCTAACAGTGTTTTTATTTTTTTACTCATAAATAATTAATTACTAAGTGGAATATATGTCTTAGAAATATAGCGGTATTTTGTAAAAATCAACACAAAAAATTCATATTATATATCACTAACGTGAAATTTCGACAGCTAATGTAGCTTCCTTCTGAATATGCTGGCTTTTGCTAGCATTATTCGACATGCTAAGAACAGCATTTCTTACCTCTCTTTCTTGGCACAGCTGAGCACAATCATAAAATGAGAGACCGGCATTATTTTTATTGTTTGTAAAATCTAGTGATATTTTACCATCTTGATGAGTAGTCAGTATGATTTTAACTATATCTACGTTACCTTCTAAACAAGCTTTATGCAATAAGATATTTCCTTCTTTATCTCTTATGTCTTTAAAGTGACATTTTTCTAATGCTGACTGAAAACTTTCTAAAAACTCGGTGGAATCTCGAAGAAGATGAAAGTCAACTCCGAGAGCAAGATTCATCAGACCTCCTGTGAACTTGTCAGCCATTTGATCCGTTTCCACTTGTTGATGTAACTGTCCAAAGAAATCCCAGCCTCCGATTACATAAGCTGTTTCATTGCTCAATTCTTCTACCGATCTCTGCAAAATTAAGATTTTTTCTTCTTCTTTAGTATTAATTGCTTCAACAAATTTATTTAAAGGCATGGTGCTTTTTAATTCTGCTGGTAGTAAAGACAATAGAAATTGGATATAACTTAAATCGCCAGCATAAATAGAATTGTGTAAGTCATTCAAAAGTCGCTTGAGCTCAGCTACTACACCATTACTATATCCCACTTCTTTCGATTTTTTTCCTTTCCTCAGTACTTAACCTAGGGCTTACCTTAGTTTCTATAAACCTATTTATTTCTCCTAATTTCTGAAAAAAAGGTTTACAGTACTCACCATCATAAAGTTTTTCTACTATCTTATTTATTAGATTATCTTTAAGAATTGTTGGATTATCATAATAGGGATGCAGTTTACCAGTTTTAGGTTTTTCTTTAGCATTCTTATTAGAGAGAAGATCAACAGAAGAGGAACCAAATATTCTATTATCTGATAATAACTTTACAAAAACCTCTATTTTATTTTATCATTTTTAAGTAACCACAATAATAATTCTTCATCTTCACCTTAGGATCTTATACCTTGTTTTTCTGAGAAATATCCAATTATGTGCTCAAATAGCTGATTATTACTGCTATCCTTTGATAAAGTACTAGTAATGTTTTTTATGGTATTAATTTGTATAACCATTATTGCCTTTTATAAAACATCATCTTATTCTTTTATCCTAACTAAAAATTTTATATTAATAAATAGGTTTTAAACCATGGGCTGTAAAATATCTATTATTGTTCCAGTCCACAATGAAGAAGAGGCAATAGAGCCGTTTATAAATAATATGCTGATTGTACTGAATAAGTTAACAGATAACTTTGAAATTATTTTTATTAATGATGGCAGTTCAGACCAAACCCTAAAAAAAATCATTACCCAGCAAGAAAGATTTCCTCAAATTAAAGCGTTAGACCTCACAAGGAGCTTCGCTAAAGAAGCAGCTATAACTGCAGGCCTTGATTATGATGCTTCTGGTGAAGCGGTAGTCCCTATAGATGCGGATTTGCAAGATCCAACAACTCTGTTAGAAGGCATGGTAAAAAAATGGCAGGAAGGCTTTGATATTGTTTTTGCTAAGCGTGTTAAAAGAAATAAAGATTCTTTCTTCAAAAAGAATACAGCAGCAGCATTTTACTGGCTGTGGAATAAAGTTGCTGACACCCAAATCCCAGTAAATGTAGGTGATTACCGACTACTAGATAAAAAAGTGGTTTTAGTACTACGTCAAATTCGAGAGAAGAATAGGTTCATGAAAGGCATTTTTGCCTGGGTTGGGTTTAAAAGTACGGTGATTGAATTTGAAAGACCAGAACGTTTTTCAAGTACGACTTCATTCAATTTTATTAAGCTATATAAGCTTGCCTTAGATGGCATTTTAGCTTTCACCTCCGCTCCTCTTAAAATATGGATGTATATTGGCTTTATAATATCTATTAGCTCTTTTTTTGCAATAATCTACTTAATTACCAGAACTGTTACACATGGAGTTGATGTTCCAGGTTATGCCTCTATCATGATTACGGTTCTATTTATGGGAGGGATAAATTTACTCAGTCTAGGAATAATGTGGCAGTACTTAGCTAGAATTTATGATGAAGTCAAAAATAGACCGATTTCATTTGGTCAATAGGATACATGAGTCGCCACCGAAAAAAGAAATTAAGTAGGGCAGGATTGGTAATCATAATTACTGGAGGAATTGCTTCTGGAAAGTCTTTTGTTTTACAACACTTTGCTAATTTGGGATTCGAAACTTCATCTTTAGATGAAATTGCAAATACTTTCCTAGCTAAAAATAGTCCGGTCTATATAAAAATCACTCAAGCATTCCCAGAGTGCGTAAATCAAGTAAATGGTGACCTAGATAAAAGACTATTGTCAGCATCAGTTTTTAGTGCCCCAGAGAAGTTAAAGCTTCTAAATTCTCTTATGCATCCACTTATTAGAGCTCGCTATCAAAACATTATAAAAGATAGACGAAGATCTATAATAATTGAAATTCCATTAATGGTAGAGGCAATAGTAAGAGATAATTATGAATATGAAAATGATGCAATAATTTTGGTTAAATCCAGTTACGAAACCAGACTGAAAAGAATTATGCAGAGAAAAAATATGACTAAAGAAAGATTTGATGCTATAGTGGCTCTACAACTCTCAGAGGTTGTTAAAGAGGAATACTCGGATTTTATTATTGAAAATGAAAATCCTTTAGCGGTTTTTAATCAAGTAGAGAAATTTTTGCATGGTAGATTTAAGAGAAATAGTTTTAGATACTGAAACAACAGGGCTCAGAGTAAAGCACGGACACCGAATCATTGAAATAGGGTGTGTAGAATTAATTAATAAAATTAAAACTGGTAAAACTTTTCATACCTACTTGAATCCGCAAAGAAAAGTAGACCCTACAGCATACGAAGTGCATGGCATTTCAGATGAATTTATAGCTGACAAGCCTACATTTTCAAAAGTTGCAGAGCAATTTATGGAATTTATTGGCAACAGCAATTTGATTATTCACAATGCTATATTCGATATGCAATTTATTAATCAGGAGCTAATTTTATCAGGTCGCTATACCTTGCCTATGCATAGAGCTATAGATACGCTTTTAATGGCGAGAAAAAAGTTCCCTGGCTCTCAAGCAAGCCTTGATGCCTTATGTAGACGTTTTAATATTAGTCTCCATACCAGAGAAAAACACGGCGCTCTAGTCGATGCTGAATTATTGGCATTAGTTTATATCGAGATGAGCAGTGGAAGCCAAGGCCAAATTAGGCTAGATACGAGTACGAGTATTAACAGAAGAGTGATCAATCTTAGAAATTACCCTTATCGAATCTTTGAAGCATCAGCTGATGAACTTAAAAGGCATGCATATATTATGAAGTTAATTAAAGAGCCGATTTGGATGAAAAGTAATTCAGCCTAGAAATCTATTCAAAACTCATAATCACATTATAGAAAAAGTTATGTCTTTTAAGCATAAGCATGAAGATAATATTAATAACAAGTTTATAGCTGGAGTAGTACTAAATACAGCACTCATTATTGTCGAATTAATTTATGGAGTTTTAGCTAATTCACTAGCTCTTATTGCAGACGCAATCCATAATACAGCCGATATTTTAAGTTTGTTTTTATCGTGGTTTAGTTTCTTATTAGTAAGAAAAAAAGCGCCAGAAAAATTCACCTATGGTTATAAGAACCTAACTATTTTTGCAGCCTTTATAAATGCTATTTTGTTATTCTTATCTGTAGGTGCCATGATTTGGGAATCAGTAGAGCGGTTTGGAAATCATGAAATAGTCAATTCAGGCATAGTTATTTTAGTAGCCTTTGGCAGTATAATTATTAATGGGCTTTCTGCTTCTCTATTTTTTGATGAACGGAGATCCGACATTAATATAGAAGGAGCATTTTTACATTTATTAAGCGATACATTGGTGTCTGTAGGAGTTATCGTAGCGGGCTTCTTTATTTGGTGGCAATCTTGGTATTGGATAGATCCTGTGACGGGTTTATTAGTGGCCATAGTTATTATGATTAGCTCTTGGAAACTTTTTAAAGAATCATTAAATCTTATTTTAGGAGCTATTCCAACAGCTATTGATTTAGAAAAACTAAAGGTAATGATTTTGCAATCTAAAGGACTAGTAACTTTCCATGACTTGCATATATGGCCCATAAGCACTACTGAGACCGCTCTCTCAGTGCATTTAGTTGTCTTGCCAGAATTTTTTAATGAAGAAGTGACTACAAAATTAGAAGAGAGTATTAAAAAGAGCTTCCCTATCCACCATGTCACCATGCAGTTAGAAAAAAGAGATAAGAACAAATGCCTAACGGATTGTGCGTTGCACTAAAGATAGAGCTTTACCTCTTGCTAAAACGCTTTTCAACGTACTCTACTAGTATCTGCTTGAACTCTTCGGCAATATTATCACCCCTTAGGGTGTGGGTCTTTTGCCCATCAATAAATACAGGAGCAACCGGGAACTCTCCTGACCCTGGAAGGCTTATTCCTATATCTGCATGCTTACTTTCTCCAGGACCGTTGACTATACAACCCATAACCGCCACCTTAAGATCCTCAACTCCTTTATAATCAGTACGCCATTTTTGCACTGCTAATTGTAAAAAGTTTTGGATGTCATCAGCTAATTTTTGAAAATAGGTGCTGCTAGTTCTACCACAGCCAGGACATGCAGAAACTTGCGGGTTAAAGGCCTTCACCCCTAAAGCCTGTAGTATTTCACAACATAAACTCACTTCTTGAGTCCTTAGTTCATCAACACGTGGAGTCAAAGAAGCCCTAATAGTATCGCCAATTCCTTCTTGTAATAAAATAGCAAGAGCAGAAGAAATATTTATTACTCCCTTTAAGCCAATTCCTGCTTCGGTTAACCCAAGATGTAATGCATAATTTGATCTTGCAGCTAATTCTCTATAAACTGCCACCAACTCTTGAACTCGACTTACTTTTGCAGAAATTACTATCTGACTAGCGGCCATCCCTATCTCTTCAGCTTTTTTAGCACTTGTAAGGGCTGATTGTATAATTGCTTCTTGCATTATTTCTTTTGCTGATTTCGGGTTTGATAATTTGGAATTATCATACATTAACTTAGTAGCTAAATCCTGGTCTAAGCTTCCCCAGTTAACTCCAACTCTTATGGGCTTATTATATTTAAGGGCATATTCTATCATCCTTTCAAATTGCTTATCTCTTTTGGCACCAAACCCTACATTTCCTGGGTTAATTCTATATTTATCAAGAGCAGTGGCGCATTCTGGAAAATCTCTTAAAAGCTGATGACCATTGTAGTGGAAACAGCCAACTAAAGGCACCTTTTTCTTGTTCTCAACTAGTTCTTTTATTCTAATAACAGCTTTAGCAGCTTCATTATTATTCACTGTGATCCTAACAATTTCTGAACCAGCTTCAGCAAGCTCCAGAACTTGAGCGGCAGTTGCTTTATAGTCTGCAGTTTCAGTATTTGTCATAGATTGAACTACGATTGGAGCCCCGCCTCCTATTTTAACTCCTGTAACATCAACCTGATGTGTCAAATGCCTGTTTTTCATTGAACCTCTAAAATCTTGTGCTATCACTTAAGCGAATAGCTTTTGCTGTACTCTCTAAGCAAACAAAACTTATAATATAATTAGTTGTAAGCCATTATAAAGTATCAGAGCTTTAGAAACAAAAATTTTTTTGTTGATATTTTTATACAAAAACTCTAAACTCCCGGCACCTGACAATAAAGTTGGAGAGATGGCCGAGTGGTCGAAGGCGCTCCACTGCTAAGGGAGTATGCGGCAAAACTGCATCGAGGGTTCGAATCCCTCTCTCTCCGCCAGCTTTTCTTATCTCTATACAAAAACTCGTGACTATTGAAATTCGGAATCGTTTTTCTCAATCTTAATAATTTGGTTCTTCTCATCATAGGTAGCTCTAATTTTATCACCTTCCGTCACATTGCCTGCTAATATCTCTTCTGCCAGTCTATTTTGCAAAGAATGTTGGATTACTCTTTTTAAAGGCCTTGCTCCATATACTGGATCATAACCTTCGGCTGCTATCCAGTTTTTAAGAGAATCATCAACAGTAAGAGTGATATGTTTTTCAGCAAGACTCTTTTCTAGCCTTTTTAGCTGGATCTCAGTTATTTCTGTCATATTAAATTTATGTAGCCTGCTAAACAATATTATTTCATCTAACCTATTAATAAATTCTGGCTTAAAAGAGTTCTTTACTACTTCCATTACCAAATTTTTTGCAGAGTCAGTATCCTGCCCTTCTGCTAATTGGGCTATGAATTCTGTGCCTAGATTGGATGTTAAAATAATTACTGTATTCTTAAAATCCACAGTTCTACCTTGACCGTCAGTTAACCTACCCTCATCTAAAACTTGTAATAGTACATTAAATACGTCTGGATGAGCTTTTTCAACTTCATCTAATAGTATGATTTGGTAAGGCCGCCTTCTTACGACCTCAGTAAGCACTCCCCCCTCTTCATAGCCAACATAACCTGGAGGAGCTCCAATCAATCTAGCAACAGAATGCTTCTCCATATATTCAGACATATCTACCCTTACTATTGCTTTTTTATCATTAAATAAAAACTGCGCTAACGCTTTTGCTAATTCAGTTTTTCCAACCCCAGTTGGACCTAAAAATAGAAAAGAGCCTATAGGTTTATCTTGGTTAGAAAGGCCAGCTCTCGATCTTCTCACTGAGTTACTTATCGCAACAACAGCTGAGTGTTGTCCAACAACAAATTTTTCTAGATATTTTTCCATGTTGCGTAATTTCTCTTTTTCAGAGGCGAGCATTTTATCAACTGGAACACCAGTCCACCTTGAAACAATTGCAGCAATGTCCTGTTCAGTAATTGCTTCTTTCATAAAGGTACTTGCTTTGCTAGCATCAAATTCAGCAATCTTTCTTTCTAAGTCAGGTATAACGCCGTATCTCAGCTCTCCGGCACGATTAAAATTACCTTGCCGTTGTGCGTTTTCAAATTCTATTTTAGCACTCTCTAGCTTTTCTTTAGCTGACTTAAGTTCACTAAGCTTCATTTTATCAGCTTGCCATTTATTAGTTAAATCAAGTGATTGAGATTCCAATTGCGCAAGCTCGCTTTTGATACCTTTTAACCTTTCTTTTGAGGCCTCATCCTCTTCTTTAGCTAACGCAATTTCTTCTATTTTTAATTGCATAATTCTTCTGTCTAACTCATCAATTTCTTCGGGTTTACTATCAACCTGCATGCGGAGCTTACTTGCTGCTTCATCTATTAAGTCAATCGCTTTGTCAGGTAAAAACCGGTCTGTTATATACCTTTTAGAAAGAGTAGCCGCTGAAATTATCGCACTATCACTAATTCTAATCCCATGATGAACTTCATATTTCTCTTTTAGCCCTCTTAAAATGGAAATTGTATCTTCAACAGTCGACTCTCCAACAAATACTGGCTGGAACCTTCTGGCAAGTGCCGCATCTTTTTCTATATATTTCTTATATTCTGCAAGCGTTGTTGCGCCAACACAGTGCAGCTCCCCCCTAGCAAGAGCTGGCTTTAATAAATTCGACGCATCCATTGCTCCGGCTTCTGCTCCTGCTCCAACTAATGTGTGCAACTCATCAATAAATATTATTACCTCTCCGCTTGCTGCAGTAATCTCATTTAAAACTGCTTTCAGTCTTTCCTCAAACTCTCCTCTATATTTAGCGCCAGCAATTAACGCACCTAAATCTAAAGATAATAATTTTATATTATGCAAGCTTTCTGGCACATCGCCTGCGATAACTCTTTGAGCGAGACCCTCAACAATAGCCGTTTTACCAACTCCAGGCTCTCCTATTAAAACTGGATTATTTTTAGTTCTTCTTGATAAAACCTGTATAGCCCTTCTGATTTCTTCATCTCTTCCAATGACTGGATCAAGCTTACCAGAAGTTGCTAAAGCTGTTATGTCTTTTGTATATTTTTTTAGCGCTTGCATTGAGTCTTCAGCATTCGCTGATTGCGCTTTACGCCCTTTTCGAATATTCTCTACTACTTGATCTACCATTGACTCTGTTATTCCTACAACTTTAAATATAGAAGCTACACTTGGAGATTTTTTTATTATACCTTGCAATAATCTCTCAGTCGTAACAAAGCTATCGCCATATTTTATTGCAAGCTCCTCAGCACACTGTAATGCCTTGGCAGTGTCAGCTGCTACATAAGGCTGAGAAGCTCCGCTTCCACTTACCGATGGTATTTTCGCTAATGATTCCTTTAACTTCGATACAATAATTTCTGTTTTAGAGCCAAGAGAAATGATAATTTGTGCAATTAATTCATCCTCTTCTATAAGTGTAAATGTTAAATGTTCTGGCATTAATTGCTGGTGATCCATTGCAGTAGTTCTCAATAGAGCTTTCTGCAAGATAGCTTTGGCATTATCAGTAAGTTTCTCCAAGTTCATACTCATTACTTAAAAATATCTCTATTTTTATTAAATAGGTTATAATTTTGATTTTTCAAGTAACAGATAAACGGCTCAAGTTAACGCTCTCATATATAGAGTATGTTTATTGATATAAAAAAATTTTATCTCATCTAACTTCAGAAGTAGGTATTATTAATTCTTGCAAATTATTTTGCTATCTGTTAAAACAAGCAGCGGATGGATGGCCGAGCGGTTTAAGGCACCGGTCTTGAAAACCGACGTATGTGCAAGCGTACCGTGGGTTCGAATCCCACTCCATCCGCCAGTTTTTTCTAGCCATACAGCCTTCTATTACTACACCCTTCACTCACTTACTCAAGAACTCCTATTGTTCAAAAACGCCACTATAAATAGAAAAATTAGGGATTTTCCGTTACTGAATAATTATGCATTCAGCTTAAGAATTAAATCTGCAAGTGCTTGGACGGAGTTCTGGCATTTAACTTTCTTCATCGCTGCTTGCAATTTAGAAAATTCTTCTGTATTGGTAATAAGCTCTGAAATTGTTTTCGCTAATAATTCAGGTGTTAGCTCTTTCTCTTCTATTAAGATAGAAGCTTGTTGATCAGATAAAAATTTAGCATTAAAAAACTGGTGATTGTTCTGAGCCGCTGCAAAAGGAATTAGTATAGATGGTTTCCTTGAAACAATAATTTCCGTAACTGTCGCAGCACCAGCCCTTGCAATTACTAAATCGCATTTATAAAGCAAGTTTTCTATGTCCTCAAAAAAGCTTTTTATCTCAACTTTGCTTTTAGTAGAGTGATATTCATCTATAGTTTTTTGCAATAAATCTTGTCGAGCTTGTTGATAGATATATAAATTCTCCTGGATCTTAGGATCCAACAATTTAACTGCTTGAGGTATGGCATGACTGAAAATTGCCGCCCCCTGGCTACCATTTATTACTAGTATTTTGAAAATATTTTTATCTAATTTTTTATAAGGCCTGTCTGACAGCGCAAAAATCTGCTGCCTAACTGGGTTGCCTGTATAGACTACTTTGTCATTAGCAATACCCTCTACATTCAGAGTGTTTTTGAAGGATAGCGCAACCACATCAACAAAATTTGCCAAGAACTTATTTGCTTTACCCATAACAGCATTTTGTTCATGGATTATGGTTGGAATTTGATGAAAAAACGCAGCCATTATTGCAGGCACCGAAGGATAGCCGCCGAATCCAATTACTATAGAGGGTCTTTTAAGGAAAAACTTAAAAAATAATTTTAAAAAACTGAAAATAAGGCCTGTGAGAGCACAAGTTTTATCATTTATTGAACTAGTAGTAAATCCTTTTACTGGCAATACCTCTTTTTCTGCTTTTAAAAGAGCTCCTTTTAGAAATTTTGTACCACGCTGGTCGGTGACTAAGAATAATTTGTGGCTATTAATGAACAACTCCGCTACGGCCTGGGCAGGAAAAATATGACCGCCAGTACCTCCGGCTGCGAGTGCAATAGGCTGAAGTTTATTATTTTTTTTCATTTTGCTTAGTTATGCGTTGTATAAATTCACTAAAGTCATCAACTGCATTAAAGTCTTGATATACAGAAGCATACCTAACATATGCAACCTGGTCAATTTTGGCTAATTCATTCATGATTAGTTGCCCTATAAAAGTTGAAGAGATCTCTGTTTCACCAGATTTTTCAATTTTTTTCAAGATATGAGAAACAATTTTTTCAAGCATTTCATTACTAACCGGCCTTTTTCTAGTAGCAATTCTGAGAGATTGCAATACCTTCTGCGCATCAAAAGGTTTTTTAGCTCCTGATCGTTTGATTACTTTTATTTCAGGAATTTCTCTTCTCTCTATAGTTACAAATCTTGCCCCACAATTCTGACAATACCGCCTTCTTTTTATAGAGTCAGCATCTTCAGAAGGCCGAGAATCCTTAACTTGAGTATCAATAAAGTTGCAAAAAGGACACTTCATATTTTAATTTTTTATGATAAACACCGCTTGTTTTTTTAATATATAACATTTTCATTGGACAAAAAACTATTATAATAAGCTAGCGCTCTTTTTTAAATAGCTGATAAGTAATATTAAACTGATTTTTCATAGCAATGAAAGGATAAGAATAGATAAGTTCTTATCTATTCAACTGACTGATATTTCAAGAGTTAAAATTCAACAATTGATAAAGATAGGTCTAATCTCAGTTAATGGATCAAAAATATATACCTGTGATTATTCTTTAAGAGCTGTAGATCAAATCGAGTTTATTCAAAATATAGAACCAAAGTATAATACCAGGATTAAGAGTGAGGGATTACCATTCACTATTATTTTTGAGGACGAAGATTTATTAGTTATAGATAAAGATCCAGGATTGGTAGTTCATCCTGGAGCTGGAAATCAGGATTGCACTTTAGTAGATATTTTGCTTTCTGAGTATAAACTCTCAAATGTTGAAGGGTTTTATCCAGGAGTTGTTCATAGGCTTGATAAAGATACCAGCGGTTTAATGATTATTGTAAAGAGCAACGAAGCACACTTTAAATTAGCTGCACAAATCGCCAATAAACAAGTTAAAAGATCGTATACCGCGTTAGTCTTTGGAGCATTAAATCCACTCTCTGGCAGGATCGAAACAAATATTGGTCGCAGCACCCCTGATAGAACAAAAATGATGGTGATGAAAAGTGGCGGAAAACTTGCTATCACTCATTATAGCACTTTAAATATTTTTGCAGATAATGCTTTAAGCCTCGTGCATATCGAATTAGAAACTGGTAGGACACACCAAATAAGGGTACACATGAGCTATAAGAAGAACCCTATAGTGGGCGACAGGCAATATATTGCGGGCCATAACCATGCCATGAAAGGCATAGATTCAAAAATAAAGGAACTAATTAAAAATTTTCCAAGGCAAGCTTTACATTCTAAATCTTTAAAATTTTTGCATCCGATTACAAATAGCAGAATGTCTTTTGAATGTGCATTACCGCCTGATATGGCAAAATTAATACACTTAGTATCAGTATATAAATGTTAAGTATAATCGTAGAAAGCAAAGCCCCTTCATTTAATAATAATATCTCCTGTGCCACACTGTATCTCCTCTACCTCTTGCTCTTGAATAGAAGTTGAGTCAACCTCCTTAGCAAAATAGTAATATGTCAGTGGAGCTAAGCATAATGCGGCCGTAGCTAAGGACGCCACTGCGATACTCTGCCGATGCATTACAAAGCGCTAACCACCTGCAGCAGCGGCTGTTATGATACATAAAAACAAGCTATTTGTAGAATTCTTAAATTGTTTAGTAGCTATAAGTATACCAAATTTTTATCTAGCGAAATAAAAATTCGTTGAAATTATCTTTTAGTACTTGCGAATAATTCTCAATTGCAGTAAAATAAATTTAATAATAATTTTCAAAAAGTAATTTATGTTAATACCTATGTCCTTACTTGAAAGTGGAGCTTCCGCAATTGTGGAGAGTTTATCTTTTAGTAGAGATATGCTGCAACGCTTACTTGAGCTAGGCATAAAGCCAGGAGTGAGGTTTAACGTAGTATTAAAAAATAGTGACTTTATAATTAAGCTAGATGGAACTAGAATTGCTATAGATAAAGTATTATGTGATAACATTATAGTTTCTCCTGCCTAAAGGCAAAATATGAAAAAAATTTGTATAGTGGGTAATCCTAATTCAGGTAAGTCAACTCTTTTTAATCTATTAACTAGCTCACAAGCTCAGGTAGGAAATTGGTCTGGAGTTACAGTGGAAGCTTATTCCAAATCGGTAGTCATTAATCACAAGAGTTTTGAATTTTTTGATTTACCTGGAGCTTATAGCTTAAGAGAGGAAACTACTTTGGATGAGAAAGAAACTACTAATTTCTTACTCCACAGCAAATATGATGCAATTTTAAATTTAATAGATATTACCTCACTAGAAAGGAGCTTAAATCTAACCCTACAGTTACTTGAACTAGGAAAGCCGGTGGTGCTAATCCTAAATAAGCTGGATTTAGTTCAAAGCAGGCAAGCGTTAGTGTTAAAATCTAGGTTAGCTTCTTTAGTAAACTTTCCAGTTTTAGTAATCTCTACAAAAAAGAAAGGTAGCTTAAATAAGCTTAGGCAATTTCTTAGCGCCCTCGACCTTTCACAATCTTGGGATAATCGTAAATTCCTAAACTTTTATCCAACTTACTTGATTAAGATATTTGAACAGGAGGAAACTACTTTTTACGAATTTTTAAAAAAAATTAAATCTGCCCAAGATGAACCAGGTGTCCGGCTAGCAAGGCAACAACTAATTGATCAATACGGTCCAGATCTAGACTTATTCTTAATAGAGCTTAGATATGAAGCAGTAAAAAAAGTATTGAGCGCCTTGCATACACATATTATCAGAAAACCAAATAAATCAGATTTTATAGATAAGTTCTTACTAAATAAATTCATAGAGCTACCATTTTTTTTACTAATGATGTACCTCATGTTCTATTTTAGTATAGAAGTAGGAGGCACCCTACAAGAACTTTTTGAAGATCTCGCAGAAAAGTTGTTTGTATATACGCCTCTTGCCCTTTTAGGCAAGTTAGGAATGGAGAATCAATTATTTACAACGTTGATTTATGGCATTGGTAATGGTATTAAAACGGTTGCAGAATTTATACCATTAATTGCTTGTCTATACTTTTTTATTTCAGCTCTTGAAGAATCAGGGTATCTTGCACGAGCTGCTTTTGCAATGAACAGATTTCTAAAGAAATTGGGGTTAGAAGGAAAATCGTTAATACCACTTATTATAGGATTCGGTTGTAATGTTCCTGCAATTATGTCCTCAAGAATTATAAAGGATAAGGCGAATAGATTAGCCGTGATACTAGCTATTCCCTTTATGCTCTGTAGTACTCGCTTAACAGTATTTTTAATCTTAGGCTCAATCTTTTTTAAAGAGTATGTGAATGATATTATATTCTTATTATATCTCATAGGAATAGTTTTTGGTATAATATCGATCCTGATTGTACGTAAGTTCAATTTTAATCAAAAAGCTAACAACTTTCTAATAGAAGTACCAGACTACCATATGCCTAAAATTAGTGCTGTTTTACATAAGACCTGGCATAAAACTAAAGATTTTGTACTAGGCTCGGGTAAAATTATCATCATGGTTTGCTTTGTAGTTCAATTGCTGAACTCTTTTTCACTTCAAGGTTTTATAAAAGATCACAAACAGGATTCAATATTAGTTATGATGGGCAAATCTATTACTCCGATTTTAAAACCAATGGGGATTACTGAAGAAAATTGGCCAGCTTCAGTTGGTATAGTAACAGGACTATTAGCGAAAGAAGTCATTATAGGTACTCTTAATTCTCTTTATATGACAAATAGCGATATATCAAAACAAGGTATAATAGATTTTGCAATTGACAATGAAGTTTTAAAAGATCAAGCAATTAATCGTATACACAACTTATTTCACACTAACTTAAGTGCATTCTGTTATATGGTTTTTATTTTGCTTTATTTTCCATGCGTTTCTGTTTTCGCAAGTATTCAAAAAGAATTGAGTATACTATGGGCAGTGATTAGCACCCTATGGTCTACTATTATTGCATATACATGCGCAGTTTTCCTATATCAATTGGGAACGTATACTGCGTATGGCAGGATCTCTATCTTGCCAATGATTGTTAGTATCTCGCTATCAATACTAATATTTTTTGCTCTGGTTATTAATATCAATAGAGAAACAAAAGATGCTGTATGACACTATATTTAGCTTGATAAGAGAGAATGGGTTAATGACCATACAACGACTAGAGAGAGAATTGTTTTTGGACCAGTACACCATAATTGCCGTGATCACAAAATTAATCCAGAACAATAAAATTAAAAATATTAATGATGAAAATAATTGCTGTAAGCTTAAGAAGAAAAATTGCATCAGCTGCCCTTCTTTCATTAAGAAGGAATATTATACCGTTTATTAAGCTAATTGAACTGCTATATATCCTTGCGCTCTCACTACCGTATATCAGTCTATAACAAAAGTATCCTCTATTCTAAAATAGAAACTAAAGTACTTTAAATTTACATTCCTCTACCGGATGATTTTGTTTTGTTACAGGCTATCTTTTTTTACAGTCTCTTTGCTATCAATTATTTCAGCACTAACCTGGGGCTGTTCTTGCTTTAGAGTTTGGATATCCTTCTCTTGAGCAGTTGGCTGAGTTAATTCACCAAGGCTGTTTTGCTTCATTGGTTTGGCATAGATTTCATCTAATGGATTTGGTCCCAAGCCGAACAAGCTTTTCACAAGTGCGATACTAGGTTTCATAGAATTAGGATGAATGGCTATTGTGGTTATTATTTGAGCAGCAAACTTTATATAATCTGCTAGAGAACCCTTCTTTTGCAACACCTAAACTGTAGGAACAGGTTTTTCATCCTACTTCTCTGAAGCGGTAACCCCACTTTTTACTTCCAAACTGTTAAATTCCTGCGCAGCTTTTCGAATATCTTCTACTATAGTTTCTTTTTGGGCATCTAGCCAATTAGCAGCCTGAAATTTAGAGCTTTTTTATATATGGGTCAATAGGCCAGCTTTTTCTGCTTCCTCTATTAACACGTTATTACATGCGACGAAGGATAAATTTCTTGCGAAGGTTTCAGCTACGCTTTCCGGACCGTCTTTATTTGCTTTAACAAAATCTTGGAATCTAGCAAAATGGGCTAGGGCTCTTGGTGGCATCTCACTAACTGTAGCATCAAAACTTCCAGCACCGAAATTTCCATTATCCATTGAGATAGTAGCTTTAAAGCCGTTAATTTTTGCTTCATGAACAATTAAATCCTTATTAAATGTCTCAGCTCCAGCAGTCCTAAAAATATTAGGCTCTCCTTTTAGCGTATCTTTTTTAGAATCAAAAGGTCCGCCCTCCCTTGTATAATGGGTAAACATCTGATCTACAAATTGATGAAAGCCATCTACAGAAGTATGTTTGCTCACCTCATTAAGGAAATCACTACGCTCTTTCTTTCCTTGCGGACTACCAGATTTAAACATATTATAGATGTTTTCCATCTCTTGAGTACTTAAGCTCTCGCCCTTTGATATTACTTTTTCTGTCTTTGATTTTCCTTGTGCTTTACTTGGATTGGAAGCTTTGGGAGTATTAGGAGTGCTTAAGTTACCAATTTCAGAAGCTGGAACATCCTTTACTACAGCTGGTATAAATTGACTCTCACTTTCCATAGCGTTTTTAATCGCGCCAAATCCTCTACTTATACTATAATAACCCATTGTTTTTTTCTCAGGAAAATTCTTTCAGCAATATTGAGCACTCTTTCTATAGTAGCCTCCTGACGTGCCTCTCTTCCTTCTGCAGAATTTTCTGCTCTTGCAGTTCCTCTACAACAGACCTGGTCTGCTTTTATAATTTCTCATCTAGCTTCTTTTCTGAGCTCCCAATTTCTTTATCTGCCTCACTTAGAACCTGTCCTATGGTTAAATCACTATTTAACTCATTCTCTATGGCTTTATCTGAAAAACGACGGCCAACAAACTCCACTATACCAAATTCCAATTCATTTTTCGGTCCTTCAATTATGATTTCTTTAAAAGACTTAGCTAGATCTACGTCTCCTTCATAAGATTTTTTTGCCACCATATTTAATCAGTTAAAATATATTTATTCGGTTAAGTATAGCATCGATCAGGTTAGTTAAACAATACCAAATTTGTTACTTCCTGGTTAAATAATATCAAGATAATATCTAGCAAAAGATTTAACTTTATAACAACAAATGGCCTCTATTAATACTTAGTGGTATAGGTAGCGAGCGGTATTGGATCAACATTGATAGGCGGAATGATCAGCGGCCCAATAGGTCACCTCATCGGAGGAGTAACAGGACAGGTTTTAGATCAACTATATTTGGCTCTACAAAAGTTAAAACAGAAGGCAGCAGTCTCGAAAGGGTTTATTTCCAATCTGCAGCTTATGGAAAGTTTATACCAATTAATCTATGGATAAGCAAAAAGCTCTATGGTAACATTATTTTGGCCAGCAGATTGAAAAATAAACACGCCATGAACAACATCATACCAGCGGCGGTAAGCTACTAAAGTAAGGCACACCCACACCTCATATAGCTATAGTATTTCCTTAGCAATTGCTATATGTGAAAGTCCGATATTATCAATAGAACAAATTTGGGCTAATGACGTTTCACTTAATACTCTAACCTATAATATACGGATATATATGGGATCCGAAGAGCAATTGCCTGATCCTTTGATTGAGAGTACAGTAGGAATTGGCTTAACTCCCGCTTATAGAGAATTGACTTATATAGATAATATAAAATCTTAATTTGAAAGAATGCGGTAATAGATTACCGAATTTCACTTTTGAAGTTAAAAAAAGAACTTCAGTTAGCAACCTCCGAATCCTTGAAGACAATATAGAGTCGGTTGTGATGATTTCAGGCAGAGGTGGTGACACAGTAGTACAAAAAATTACAGATACTAAGAATCATGATACCTGGGTACCAACTGTGGCTCTATCAAAAGTAAACCAGCATAACCCATCTAGTGTAGCAAATAGTATATTATCTCTTAACCAACTATCACAAACTTTACACTCTGGATGAATGGAAAGTTGGCCGTTATAATAGAACTAACGCTTACTTAATATCACAAACTGATGGGAAAACTAACTATGGTGCAAAGGAGGTGTGGGATAATGGAGAGTGACAAGAATTTTATTTTGATGAAAAGAAGAAGAAAACAAGTTAAAGCCCGAGTGGGCGCTTAAGGATATTGAGCACTGGTGGGTACACGTATAATACTGATGGCAAGAAACACACTAGATAGCATAAAATTAAAGATAAATATGGTTTGCCGAACTGGGGTTTCCTTCCGTAAGTGCTTCAACTAACCAACCTAATGTATTCCATAAATCAGTTGCGATAGAGACCTTTACATAGCAAAATTACTTAACACCTCAAACTCGTTATATGGGGAGAGGGCGAAAACTTGGCAGGGTGCTCTCTCTATTTATACTGATCCGTTTAATGTCAACTTAATTGAAATCGCAAGTGTTGATAAAGCAGCAACCATTTAGAAGTTGCTAATCCTTATCTTATTCACCCCAATTCTGTTTAAGGAGAGAATTTAACAGAAGGTTTAGCTGATTTGAGTCAATAAGCAATTAGAGATAAAGTATACA
>JALDTH010000019.1 GCA_030073355.1 Candidatus Midichloria sp.
TTTATCTCTAATTGCTTATTGACTCAAATCAGCTAAACCTTCTGTTAAATTCTCTCCTTAATCCAAAATTTGAGGTTTAGTACCCATGATGGTCCAAATAAGACTAGGCTAATTATTGGCAGTCACACACTTTCTGTACTCCTAAGTGTGCCACTTCCAAGGCCAAGCCACGAACCACCGTAGCTACCACACAGAGCCAACTGCAGTTACTAGTAGTACACCAGAGCCTCTACGACCACAACCACGACACCACTCAACTACATCAACCACACCTTCTCCAGAAATCGAGTACCAGGTTTGCCCTGAAGCGACAACTACCGCGCCATATCCTGTCCGGAAGTTACATGCCAGACCTTAGCAGCACCAGAAACAACTGCGACTACTGCACTCTCAACAACCGTTTTATCGACATCATTCTTGAGCACTTCATACACTCCTTCAACCAGCTCAAACTCAGACTATACCGGAGCAATCTTGGTAAGTGTAATCGTGTAATCGGTAGCACGGTAACTCTATCTGTCTTTCTGTTCTAGCTTATATGTGGTTAATTAAAACCAGATCAGCAAGTATTGAGAGCATACAGCTAACACTCCTTCATATATGCCTTCATATATGATGTAGTAAGTTCCAGCAGCATCTAGCAATGACTAATGTCGGTGACTACTTAAATAGCTTAAATGCCGAAATGCGCTGGAAATAAAAAACACTGAATGAGATGAAACTTATGACATATAACTTAGAGTTGCTTCTTCAATGTAAGCGCTGGTTATACAAATATAAGATCTTACTTTTCCAACGCTCTTGACCTGCGCCTCTCTTGACGCTTTGCGTTCAAGGTTCGCAGTTTTGCTTTTGTTATAGCTTAAAACTCACAAAAAGAGTGCGAAATTTTAATTTTAGGGATCGTCTTTTTGCTTTAAGTGTAATTGGTGGCCCTTTTGGCCGCTGGCGCGTCTAAACTCCCTGGGCGCGCCGATTATTTCTTCGCATGAGAAACGTTAGAATCTAGCATAAGCTTTTTACAACGCTTTGGCTCTATACAACTTCGCTTAGCTCACCATAAAATGAGTGTATATTCCGTTAATCTAGATAGACAGTAGCAGATGTGTACCAGGTAAGCTTAGCTAAAGTGAGTTTGCAGTGGAAATTTGCTTCCGTCCTTTAGCAAGCTCCGCTTGCAAGGTGGGCCACGAGCTAGTTTAAGACATATCTATCTAAGGGAGCCCTCGTCATTAATATTCACCTAACCAGACTCAAGCACTATATCAAGAAAATCCCTTGCCCTTTTAGTCGACGGGGAATTAAAAAAATCTCCTGCACTATTATCCTCTATCAATTCTCCATGATCCAAAAATAAAACCCGATCAGCAATACTTGCAGCAAACTTCATTGCGTGGGTCACTATTAGCACAGTAATCCCTGTATGGGCTAGAGACTTAATCACATCCAACACTTCCTTGACATTTTCAGGATCTAACGCTGAAGTTGGCTCATCAAACAAAATAATCTCCGGGTCCATGCATAAAGTCCTGGCAATCGCAGCTCTTTGTTTTTGTCCACCAGACAACGCCCAAGGATAAGTACCTTTAAAATTATCTAGATTTACTCGCTCAAGCCACTTGGTAGCTATAGAGATAGCGTCCTTTTTATTACACTTCAATACTTTAATAGGCGCATAAGTTAGATTCTCAATCAATGTCATATTGTTAAACAGATTGAAATGCTGAAAAACCATCCCTATCTTAGTTTGAGAGAGACCCTTCGCTTCAACAGAGCCGCTTTCATACTTCTCTAAGCGATTGATACACCTCAGTACCGTGGACTTGCCGCTTCCAGAGGGACCAATTAAAACCACCACTTGCCCTTTAGGTATCACAAAGGATACTTCATTCAGTATGATTTTTTCATTATATTTTTTAATTAACTTACTTATAGTTAGCATTGATTTTTTCTTCCATATATTTAGCAATTATACTTAAAACCAATACCAACACATAGTAACATAAGGCTGCAAACAATAATGGCTTAAAGAAATCATAAGTAGCAGATGCAGCAAGTTGAGCTCTCCTCATAATATCTGCCTCACCGATAATTGCAATGATAGCTGATTCTTTAATTAAATTAACCACCTCGTTTACTAGTGAGGGTGAAATGTTTCTGAAGACTTGGGGAATGATAATATCTTTCATCATCAAATAATTAGGAATCGATAATGCTTTAGCTGCTTCAAATTGTCCCTTATCAATTGCTAAAATCCCTCCTCTCACAATTTCAGCAATATACGCACTGGAATTCATTGAAAATGCTATTAGACCAGCTATTATAGGAGAGATCCTAATCTCAAACATTCCAGAAATCCCAAAATAAATAATACTCAATTGAACCATTAAGGGGGTACCCCGAATTAGCGATATGTAAAGCCTTGATATGTTTTTCAATAAAATATTTTCGCTTATTCTGGCAATCGCTAAAACAGAACCAAATGATATCCCAATTATTGCAGCAAAAAAAGCGCATTTAAGTGTTACACCTATTCCTGATAATATATATAGATACCACACATTCATACTATTTTAAAACAAATATGTTGGAGATATGGTTTGAGAGAGTAGTTATATCAATGCCACCCACTTTGAAATCAGATTCCGAAGATTTCTCGATATTGAAACTCATATCCTTACCGGTAATTTTTGCTTTTGGCAATTTTGAAAACACTTCTACTATTTTCTCAACTTGAGCCTTAGTTGCAAACTCAGTTTGCTCCTTGCTCCCCCATTTTACCGAGTAATTCAGTATATCAAAATATGATCGTATCATTTCTTTATAATTAATTGCCTCTACTGTTAAATTCCATTCTGGCATTCTCTGGGTTTCATTTCTTAGTCCATTACCCGATATATTTAATGCAAATACGTCGTTTACTGAACTAATTTTATGAATATAAAATTCTTCTGTTACCCCCTTCAAATCATGACCTATTAAATGCGTATAAGTTACCTTAAAATCTCCAGAAGCTTTGCTAAATTTTACTAAAGCCTTTACATTCTCATCAGTAGAATTTGGCTGATAAAAGCCCTCTTTCATGCCTACACTGATTTCTAATTTATAATTTTCCTTTTCTTTAGATTTTTTATCGTTGCTTCTCTCGATAAAAACAAAGCTATCAACTGCATTAAAGAGCGGCTCACTTAATTCATCTTGCTTAAGTTCATAGGTTGCAAATTTATCATTCTTAAGATGAAGGCTCTTTATTTTTGAGAACAAATCATTATCTAAATCCCTTAGGAAAAGGTCAATCGAATCAGTTAATTTGATCTCTAAAACAACATCATCACCTACTTTATAGGTAAAGTTGCGCTCTTTATTAGTAGCTTGTTCTTTAAGAGTAATATCCTCCAAAAGATTTAGTTTAACTTTTTTATTAAAAGTTGAAATTTTAATTAACCAAATCCTTAAGTACAAAGTGGGCTCTATCATTTTTATTGCCGCGCCTTAAATCAATAGTTTTTATAGAAAAAACTGGTTTTTAAGCAACATAATTTTTAAATTTTGGTTCGGTAAATTCTATAAACGTGCTCTGCTCCTCTAGTTTGGATTTCATAGTTAGAAGTGCAGCATTCAGCGACTTTTTGTGCATAAAAAGTGCAGCCATATTTAAAATTATAAGAGATACTAAAATTATCAGTAGGGATATAAAGATTTTTCTCATGTAGGCCTTAAGGTTTATTAATCAAAGTGGCGCGCCCGAAAGGAGTCGAACCCTTGACCTTTAGATCCGTAGTCTAACGCTCTATCCAGCTGAGCTACGGGCGCCATTAAAGATCGGAAAATACATATTTATGCACTATATGTCAAAGTAATTTTTTGCAAACTACTGCTCAAATTTGTCCCGTATATAAAAAAACAAATTTTTATATTAAAAATCTTTTATAGGCAGGAGCAAGAAGTAGGTAGACGATATAGCGGTATTAAAACATTCTAAGTTTCTCTTAACATGTATCCTTTGTTTCTTATAGTATGTAAATAAAGAGGGTTTTTAGTTTTTTTTTCTATCTTATTTCTAAGCCTCGCCACTTGTGCATCGACTGCTCTTTCCGTTAGTTCTTCTTCATTATTTAAAACAATTTCTTCTCTAGCTACAATCCTTCCGTATTTTTTTGCTAGTATATTGAGCAATTTACTTTCATTAGTGGTAAGGTGGATTTTGCTCTTTTGGCAGGTTAAGGAATTTTTATCTAAATCAAACTCATACGGTCCAAATCTCACTACTCGAGTATAAGAAGTTTTCCGGTATAGAAGATTTTTGATTCTTAAAATTAATTCCTTCACTTCGAAGGGCTTCGCTAAATAATCAGCCGCTCCAAGCTCAAGACCATTAATTCTGTCATCGACATCAGCCATGGCAGTGAGCATTATGATTGGAGGTTGATTTTTTTTCATCCTGGTTAGAAATTGAATCCCACTCTCTTTTGGCATCATGACATCAAGTATGATCAGATCAAACACAATAAGTTGAAGCAATTTATCTGCTTCTTCTGTATCTTTGGCCGTACTTACAATGAAAGAATTCTTAATCAAGAGCTCAGATAATAAAGATCTAATTTCAAAATCGTCGTCAACAATTAAAATATGAAATCCGGCCACTACATTATTCTATAACTCTCGGAACAACAAAATAACCATATTTGGCTTTTGGAGCATTTTTTAATATTTCCTGTTGTAAATTGCTGTTATCAGCCACATCCTCTAAAAATGTTAATGCCTCATCATTAGGATTAACCAATGAGTTAATATTATCTGTGTCGAGGCCCTGTATTTTTTCAATCCAACGCAATACCTCATCTAATTCTTTCGTAATTTTTTCTAAGTGCGAGTCTGAAAAATGGATTCTGGAAAGAAACGCGACTTTTTTAGCCTGCTCTAAAGTAATTTTATCCATATAGTACCGTCATTTCTTATTTAATTAAGTAATCTGAAAAATATGTGTTCTGCAATAATTGCTGCTTTTTCTTGGTCGCTCGTGCCACGATACATAGTGCTAGAATTTTCAGCAATAACATTAACTCAATGTAGCTATCCGGCCACTTTTCATCGCTTAATAGCCTTAAAGTCACGTCATAAAGTCCATGATAAATTTCCATCTTCCTTTTAACTTTAGAACGCTGCAAAGTTGCGCTATTGACCATAATACGAAGTACTCCTTTGTTACCGATTATCCTGACGTTATGTTCAATCCAATCTAACAATAAATCTCTTGGGCAAATGTTACTTTGGGCAAATGTTACTGGTAGGCTCACAATATGTATTAACAGCATTAATCCCTTTAATTTTATTAAACCTAAGTATTTTGCTAGGTGCGGAATGCAAAGAAAGACTGCAAGGGCTTTTTGTTATACACGATGCAAGCCCCAATAAAAAAAACAAGGAGAAAATTTCTTATAATAATTTGCATACTTAGCTATAATAGATTTTTTTGTTTAAGCTACCATCCATTTTATCAACGATCACAGTCACTGTGCAGTCCCCTGTTATATTTATTGTAGTTCTTAACATATCAAGTAACCTATCTATACCAACTAACAAGGACATCCCTTCCAATGGTAGTCCAACAGATGATAGAACCATACTCATCATTATCATCCCGCCCCCTGGAAATCCAGCCGCACCAATTGAGCCTATTGTTGAAGTCATCATAATTATGAAGTATTGAGCCATCGTTAGTTCAACCCCTATTATTTGAGCAAAAAATACTGCACATATACCGAGATATATAGCAGTTGCATCCATATTCATGGAAGCACCCAAAGGCAAAATGAAAGAAGAGGATTGTTTAGAAACTCCCATCTTTTCTCTTAAATCGAACATTGCAGTGGATATAGTAGCTTTACTGCTCGCTGTTGCAAAAGCTAATGTCTGTACGTTTATAATCTTTTTATAAAATGGGAGTGGGTTTAATCCTGATATCATAAGCATAACTCCAAACAATAAGTATTGTAGAGCAAGTGCCCCACAAACTACCGCTGCAAACTTACCTAGGATTAACATAACATTTAAGCCATATTCCCCAATAACCCAGGACATCAAGGCAAAAACTCCATAGGGAGTGAATTTAATTACCAGTTCAACCATTTTAAAAACTAAGTGAGCTGCTGAAACTATGAAATCCCTAACAATTCTCCCTTTATCACCAATAAGTATTAAGGAAAATCCTGTAAAAAAAGCAAAAACTACTACCTGTAAGGTGTTAGCAGAAGCCATAGCTTGAATAGGGTTAGTTGGAATGATATTCATCAAAATATCGAATATAGTATGACTAGCATTATGATGTTCTGGGTCAACATTTAACTCTATATTTAAACCAACTCCTGGCTTGAATACATTTGCAAAAATAATTCCTATTAATACAGCAAAAGTTGTAGTACATGTATATATTAATACCGCTCTTGCCCCAAGTCGAGCAAAAGAAGAGGCATCATTTAGACTTGTTACTCCATAAAGAACGGCAAAAAATATTAACGGAATCACTATCATCTTTATTAAATTAATAAACAGCGTTCCTATAGGTTTTAGAATAACAGCTTGCTCCTTAAAGACTGCACCAACAATTATCCCTGAAAACATTGCTATAAGCACCTTGTGCCACAGCTTGATTTCTCTCTTTTTCTTTGTCATAAAAAAGCAATTCCTCTTGACTGATTCTTTATTTAATACAAAACGATTTGGCTATTTATACATCTTTAATCGTATAATATGAAGCAGTAATTCATAGTATAAATAAAATAATAACATGATGAGCAACAAAATATTAACTTATTAATACATAATTTTTTCTAAAGATTAACAG
Source organism: Candidatus Midichloria sp. (assembly GCA_030073355.1). Lineage (GTDB taxonomy): Bacteria > Pseudomonadota > Alphaproteobacteria > Rickettsiales > Midichloriaceae > Midichloria. Next base: position 6,845 of record JALDTH010000019.1, read on the forward strand.
AAAAATCCAGAAATTATAACAAAAATCATAATTATGATACCGAAGAGCTAAAGCAGCTTATGAATTCTGTATTGATGACAACCTTGGGGCTAATACAGAAAACAACACGTTTGATTTTGTTGGAGCTGCTAAGCTTTCCCCTAACGCCTAACAACAACAGCAACCATGGTACATAAATTTAAGTTTGTTGCCGGTTTCAAAGTAAATTCATTTTCTTCGGAATCAGATACCGCAATTTCTCCAACTTTTATGCCAAAAGGTAAAATTCCCCCTTCACCAGAAGTAACAGCCATCTCTCCTTCAATTGGCTCAACGTTTTCAGGTAAATATAGTAAACTCATATAAGAATCTTCAGTAGAACCACTTGCAATACAATGGATGCCACTCTTTAATAGAAGTACCGGAACCTTAAAGCTTACATTGCTCCAAGGTAGTAGTTTTGAGGTTTTTTGAGAAACCTTGATAACTCTACCAACTATGCCTTCAGAATTGACCACCGCTTGTCCTTCTGATACTCCGTCTTCAGCTCCAGCGTTTAACATAATTTGCAGGCCAAAGCTGTCAGTACCAGCGCTCACTATGTTAGTAGTAACATATTGAAATTTAAGAGAGGCTACATATTTATTTAACTTTTTTAACTCGAGATTTTCTCTTTCTAGAATTTCTATCTTGAGATTATGTTTTTTTAAATTCTGATTTTCAGCAACAAGAATATCTTTCTCTTTCTTACAAGTAAGGCAGTCATTGCCCAATTTTATAAAACTTCGCACCTGATCCAATGGCTGATTAGCAACTTGGTATACCTTAGAAATCATATCATCAAAAATCTCAATTGATTGCTCGCCAAAATATAAACTAAAAAATATTGTTGCCAAACAACTAAAGGTCATCACGATGGCAGTTCTAGCTTTAGTACCAAGACTAATAATATTTGATCTCTTGCTAAATTTAATTTGAGGCTTTTTTAACATATAATGATTCCTGATATGCAGCTTTCATTTTTAAAAAGTCCTCATCTGCGTGATAAGAAGATCTAGTTAAGGGTGTAGCAGATACCATCAAAAAGCCTTTAACTTTAGCAATTCTTGCATAGTAATCAAATTCTTCTGGAGTTACATATCTTTTAACTTCAGCGTGTTTTGCCGTCGGCTGTAGGTATTGTCCGATAGTTAGAAAATCAACGTTAGCAGCTCTTAAATCATCCATCACTTGCAAAACTTCTTCTTTAGTTTCCCCAAGACCTACCATCATGCCCGATTTTGTAAAAATCTCTGGATTCAATTCTTTAACTTTGTTTAGTAAATTCAAAGAGTGAAAATAGCGCGCACTCGGCCTTATATACTGATACAAAGAGGGTACAGTTTCAATATTATGATTATATACATCAGGCTTAGCCTTTACTACCGTCTTAACAGCACCATCTTTTCTCAAAAAATCTGGGGTTAAGACTTCAATGGTACTATGAGGCGACTTTTTTCGTATTTGCTCTATGCACTGCGCAAAATGCTGGGCTCCTCCATCTGGCAGATCATCGCGATCAACCGAAGTAATAACTACATGTTTTAAAGCAAGCTTTTCTACGGCTTGTGCGACCTTCTCTGGTTCACGTGGATCAAGTAAGTCAGGGCGCCCCGTTGCAACATTGCAAAATCTGCACGCTCTTGTACAAATACTTCCTAATATCATAAATGTTGCATGTTTCTTCTTCCAACATTCTCCTATATTCGGGCAAGCCGCTTCTTCACAAACCGTATTTAGTGATAAACCTTTCACTATATCTTCGGTTTTTTTATAATCAAAGCTAGTTGGCGCTTTTACTCTAATCCAATCCGGTTTTTTTAAAGCAATATTATTGACACTCACATCTCCTCTTTAGTCTTGCTGGTCTTAGGAATGGCGGAAGAGAAGGGATTCGAACCCTTGTTACCTAATCCAGAGTAAACACGCTTTCCAGGCATGTGCCTTAGACCACTCGGCCACCCTTCCTTCTATCTTAGCATATCATTTTTATGAAAATACTGCAATTTAAACTCTTGGTCTTACTTTTACTTATCATTTTGTGTCACTAAATGTTTTCTATAAAGCAATATTTGCAAAAACATAAATAAAAGAGTGAAGAGAGGCATAAAAATTACTTTAAAATTAACCCAAGTTTCTTCTGAAAAAAATCTCCAGATGATTTCATTACTGATAGCAGCTACTAGAAAAAACGCTACCCACTGTATAGAGAAAACTCTCCATTGTCTGTCATTTAAAAATAAAAAAGCACTAAACAATGATTTTATGAAGACTTTCCTCATGAGAAGGCCTCCAGTAATTGTCAAGCCATACAAAGAATATAATATAGTCGGCTTAACTTTAATAAAGGCGGAATTGGATGTAAATACTGTTAAAGAACCCATGAGAATCATTAATGCAGTAGAAGCTAGTACAAAATTATTAGGTCTCTGTTTTGTAATTAAAAAATTTATTACAGTTGCTAATAAAGTTGTTACGACTATGCCAGAAGTTGCATGGATAACCCCGTAAAATTTATATAATACAAAAAATATTACTAGAGGTATAAATTCTAACATTCTCATAACACTTGATGTTGTACTGATTGCTTTATAGTCTTTTAATACACATTATTTAAATAGGTGTAAACACAGAATAATGATCAAGCAAATAAAAATAAATTTCATACAAATAATCTTAATACTAGGTATTACAACAAATTATACTCATGGCTTAATTCTAGAAGATAAGATATTTACCGTTAATAATATAACGCTTGATAATGCAAACTAGGGAAGCAATGCTAGTTCTTCTGAATAGAATCGCTATTGAGAAACAAAATGGTAAATTTAATAGTATTGTGAAGAATGATAACTCCAGTCTTGTCAAAAAGTACGTTATATTAAACGAGAAGATAACGCTACCATTCATATTCGGCAGAAGTAAATGTAGAGTTCCATCCTGCTTCTGTAAAAGCATTATTAAATCATCATGGGCTTAATTTTGCAGAAAAAATATATAATGATTGTTTAATTATTCCCTTTTATGAAAATTTCTCGAGTAATTTAGTGCTTCAGTGGATGCAATTCTTGCTTGAACAATTTGGGCTGGTTGAGCCCGTCACTCTAAGAAGTGAATTAGACGATCTAACCTCTTTTAATATTAGAAACATTAAAAATTATGAATATAAAGATTTTTACTATCTTATAAAGAAATATCGCACCAAGGAAGTGATGCTAGTTCAGATTCCAGAAATAGAAGAGAATACAGAAAAGGTATATGTAAAAATTAAATCATACATTCAACAAACACCTATTTTAAAAATCTTACTTTTGAAAAAAATATAGATGAAGATGAAGACGATGTGCATAAAAGAATTATTAACGAAGTTCTACTACAATTGGATTCTTGGTGGAAAGGCAGTAAAGGAATTTGGAATTAGAGTTTTTTCCATTTAAATACCTATCACTGCAAAAGTGCCTGAAATCGGAGGACAAATACTAGAGGAAGTTTGAACTTGCTGCAATCTTTTTTTAAAGTTCTAGATAAAAAATTTCGCTAGAATATCTATTTTAATTCTGCATAAAAATTCCAATAATTTTTTCTTGCATAACGGTTCGGTTAGTAATTATATATATATTTCTTATCTTTAGTTATGTTTTCAGACCTAGCCTGGAACAAGAGGGTATTTAATCCTAGTATGTTAGAGAAGTTTATAAAGAACTTAGATTATTTCAATCGGAGCACTTTAGCACCAGAAAAAACTTGCCATTTTATTTTTGGTATGCAAGAAAATGGTATGAGGGTGCTAGTTGCTAAACCAAGCACTGACCTTGCTGAAGGGATACATAGCGCGCTATTGATATTGCTATGGCTGGTAATAACCCACTTAAAAAGCAATTGGAGCAGGTAAAAGAATATATAAAAAAATACAAGGCCGTTAAAGCTCGTTATACCAATAGCCCAATCAAGATCATTTTCTTCAGCCCATTCCAACGTAGGCATTGGACAATGCTTGAGTTGGACGTTCCTGACCAAGCTAATAATAATATTCATGATTCTAAAGGATGATTCGCTAGTTTTCTTTATTCCTTAGAGCTAATTAGGCAAGCTTATAGCAGAGGTCTTTACGGAGAACAATATTGAAATGAAAACCAGCTATCTAGGCCGTCAGTCTGTAATTGATAATACAAATTGCGGTCGCTTTGTTATTTCTTACATTAACTGTAAAGCTTCCAAGCCTTCCATAGATATAGAAAAAAATTTCAACTATGAATCGGTACAAGAGAATTATACTACTATCCATGAGATTGTGATACATAATGTAAAAACAATAGTCAGACAGGCTGCAGCCCGAGAAATTAACTCTACAAGTACAGAACAGCGGACCCAGAGTACTGGCTAAACCAAGAAAATAAACCAGAGATTAGCCTTAACAGAAGATAAGTTGTGACCTATCGCAAATAAACTTTATTGATTTTTCTTGTCCAATATTTTGAGAAAATCATTTATTCCTTTTTGTTCTATAATAGAGGAAAAATCTGCTCTTTGAGTAGAAAGAAGGCTTACTCCCTCTCCTATAATATCTATAACTTTCAAAATATTATTAGAATCTTTAATTCTGTAAGCCACATTAATACGAGGTTTAGAGCTCCTAGGGTTAATTATTTCAGTTACCGCAATAAAATGACTTTTACCAATATTACTTACATCCACAATTTTATATTGCTGATTGTTGTACTCAACAAATTTTTTCACATACAAATTACTTAAGTACTTTTTATAACTTTCTAAATAATGGTTTTGCTGTTCTTTATTCATATTATTCCAATTCTTAGCAATGACAAACTTGCCTATCCATTCGTAATCAACTATTTCGTAAAAGAGTGCAGTTAACTTTGCTTTCTTTTCGCTGTCAGTAGTCTTTTCTTCCAAAACAGTAATAATTCTCTTGGCATTATTATCAACGAAATCTTCTATATCTTTTTTCGTATCCGCAAAAGAATCAGTATAAATAAACATTAAAGCAAGGGTTAGGATATATTTAAATTTCATGGTTTATCTCCTATTTTGTAAATAAATGCTTCTGGTTGTGATATATTCATCAATTGAAACTTCATCAATATTATCAGTTATTTTTAACAAGTCAGCTCTTTTATCTATTACCACCAGAGTGTCTCTTGAAAAGATATATTGCAGTTTAAGCGTATAATTCAAAGGGTTAGCTGCAAAATCTAATAATAAGCCGAAAGCCCCTCTGGCAGATGATGGACCAACAATTGGTAATACTATATAAGGCCCACTTTTTGCTCCGTACCTCTTCAATACGTTCTCCCCTCTAAACTCCTCAAATCTTAATTCAGGATATCTTGAAGCTGCATCGTGTAAACCAAGCGTGCCAAATGTTGTATTGATGACAAATCTAGCAAAGAATCTACTGATCATTTCCGGATTCAAGCTCAGAATACCGTAAATCATCTGTAAAGGAGTAAAAAGATTCTGCAAAAAATTCTGGATGCTATCTTTTCCCCAATCGGGAACAGTTCTATCATACATGATCGCTATCGGTCTGATTAAAAAATCGTCCAACCCTTTATTGATTTTGAACATCATCCTATTAAAGGGCTCTAATGGATCTATATCTTCCTTATAATCAGCGGTTAATATCTTCCCTGAAGAATAAGTCACAATGCGCGCATTTCTCCAGTCTTCATCTGCTTTATTTGTAGAAGCATCCTCAACCTGCTGCAACAACTGCGCACTAGATTCTTGATTATTAGTCGCTTTGTACTTACCACTGCAGTCACACAATACCGAGGAAAATAGCAATAAAATGCTGTAAAACACAACCTTCACCATAAACTTCTTTTTTCACACTAGATTTAATCTTTTACAAAAATTATTAAAACACCAGCATTTTGATTACTAAACATAACATTTTGTTCAGAAAATAAGGTCCATCCATTCGAACTGAAATTATTTCTTATAAACTCTGGTCTATATCTAAATTCTCCTCTTTTATGAACAAAGTTAATATCTGATTTTTCAGCTTTTTTAAAACTAATTACCAAAATTGTTTTCTTACCTGCAATATTCCTTAGTAACGTAGCTATATCAGCAATATTTCTGTTAAACGTTATAAAATCATCCATCACTATTATATCATATATCGTTTTATTTGTAGAATCAGCCTGCTGCAAAAATTTAATCACATCTTCATTTAAAAGCTGTGCATAAACTTTTTGCCCATCAAAAGATTTTCTCTTAGCGTTGGCTAGCATTTTTTTGAAATATCTACCCCAACAACCGCATTTGCAATTCTGCTCTCCCTTAAAAGCTGGCCGATAGTTCCAGTCCCACACCCCATATCTAACACGTTATTTCCTAAAGATTTACCATGTGCTGAATTAGCAGCTTTTATTACCTCATCTACCATTAAAAACTGTGGCGCGACTTTGTTTCCCTTCAAATTAAATTCGTCAAAACTATCTGCTAATTGATCAAACTTATCTGCAATGAGAGTTACAGGGATCTAGCTTACTTCTTGTTTCTCAATTAATGATTTAAAATAATTAATTTCATCTACAAACTGCCTGTCCACAGACTCGATATATAAAATTTTATATACTTCTCTGCTCTATCATATTTTAATTGGTCCATATAACAGTGTGCCATATAAGTAGGCGAGTCCCGGTCTTTTGCATTTAAATAATTCTAACAGATTAAATCTTAACAAGGCATCACTTATATCATTATTCTTTAAGTGATATATTCCTAATTCATAATTAGCTTTCTCTAGATTTTTCAATCTACCTTTTAATTCGTGAACTTCATCAATTACCTTTTCATATAACTCTGTTTTTAAATCTTTTTTACCTTTCCACTCTTTATATAACGTAGTGAATTTACTCAGAAAAAACATGGTCACAGATGATGGTTATTTACAAATAAATACTATGGCCAAAATAATAGTTATCAAGCCTATATTATAAATTATTTATAATTCAACAGCGCAATTTTTAATTAGTTGATATCTTAAGTTACTCTGGAATCGCAGGCGTTGTACTAGTGGAACCAGCATGAGTATCCGCATTCTTAGATCCACTTGCAGTAGGCTGCTGAGGAGAGGTATGCTCATCATCAGTTAAAGCAGGTACAGATGGCACATGGACCTCAGGAGCAGTAGACACTGATGGACTGCTGGATTCTCATCAATGCTGCTAGAAGGTGCGGTCAAGCTAGTTAGTGCTTGGCGAAGTATTAGTACCTATTTTTTTAGCTCCAGCACTTTCTAAGGCGCTTTTTATTTCAGCATAACTTAAAGCACCAGGCAAAATATCGTCATTAATTATATAAGCAGGAGTGCCTCTAATTTTAAGATCAGCTGCTAGCTTGAGATTTGCTTGAATAATATCTTCTATTTCCAGCTTCTGCATCATATCCTTTAACTTGGTTACATCCAGTCCAATATCAGCTGCTGTTTGCATTATACTAGCCTCAGTTCTATCTTCTAAATTTAATAGTTTATTATGAAAGTCTTCGTATTTACTATTATCAACGATTGTAACTGCCAGAGCTGCCTTGCTTGCCTGCACTGACCAATCTCCCATAATAGGAAGCTCTTTCAAAACTAGTTGTGTGTTAGGATATTCTGCTAATATTTTTTGCTGGATTGGAAGCATTTTTCTACAGAAGCTACAAGCATAATCAAAAAATTCTACAATCTTTATACTACCTTTTGGATTACCAATCCGTGGATCATTGATATTATTATAAATTTTATCCTTGGACTGCATGAGCATATTTTTTTGTATAGCCTTTGCTTCATTAGCCTTAGCCGCATAATAATTTTCTATACTTTTCATAATTGCTTCAGGATTTTCCTCTATATACTTCTTTACAATCCTTACTACTTCTTCTTCATTTAAGCCATAATTCTTAGAAATAGATAAGGCCTGATCTTGAGTAGATATTGGCACAGCAATCTGTGTATCTAGTATAGGCTGCTTGTTATCTTTATCATCAAAAAATAAAAAAATCACTAGCCCAATAATTAACACTGCTAACATTAAGATTATAACATTTCTAAAATTCATTTTGCCTCTCTAATTGAGATTTTTAATTAACTTTTATAAAATCATTCCATTTGATAAATTACAAGCAAATATTAATTTATTAAAATTTTCTTAATGTGATTAATATCACAATTCATACTGTAGAAAAAAGAAGATGTAAGTATTATTCCTTAACTACGGCATAAGTACATCAACTAAATCTCATAATATATATTTTTCATTTCAGGAAGTACAACAAAATATAGTGCATATCAATACTCCAGATGTGTTTTACTAAACACGTTAGGTTAAAAAAGTTTTTATAGCAAATAATCAATATATATGTTATTCACTCTATAATATAAAATTTCAATAAGAATTAGCCGGATTAGCTCAGTGGCAGAGCAACCGCCTTGTAAGCGGTAGGTCGTCTGTTCAAATCAGACATTCGGCGCCATTAATCTTATTTCTAAAAAAATTTAGAACGACTCTGGTTATAAAAAATAAATTAATTTAGCATAAATCAGGTATAAGCATCTTTATTTATAAATAATGAAGCAGAGGTTATTACAATCTACCACTCAAATTCTAACAATTTCAGGAGAATTAAAACAATCATTTGAAATACTCACTATGCAAACTGAAGATTTAGTGAATTCAATTATTGCAAACTACAGTAATAATCCTTTTTTAAATTTAAACTATGAGAAAATAGAAGCCTTAAGCAAAAAATCAACCGATACATACTTTGATGCCAAGATAGAAGTCCTCACTCATCCAGAATCTTTAAAAGAGCACTTAATCAAATAAATAAACATCACATTTTCCGGCTCAAATCAAGAAATTACAACCGCCATCACAGATTGTTTAAACGAAAATGGTTATCTTGTTGAGGATATCAATTGGATAGCAAATATACATGGATATGCCCCATCTTAGACTCACTCTATTTTAAAAGGGTTACAAAAACTTGAACCACAGGCATATACGCATTATAGCTTACAAGAGTGTCTTACCTTACAATGTTTAGAAAAAGGGATATATAGTAAAAAAATGGAGATTTTACTAAATAACTTACAACTAATTGCTAGTAACAAAATTAAAGAATTATCAATTCTTTGTAATTGTCCAACTTCTCAAGTTAATCAGTTAATAACTTTAGTTAGAGGCCTAAATCCTAAACTAGGCCTTTTATATAATAATAATATAGAGCAATTTGTATGTATATCTTAAGAGAAAACAATAAATTGGTGGTTATCCAGAATGAACGCATTAAGGATTTGATCTCATTAAATGATTTATATAAAGGAATCAGGGGTGTAAGTAGTCCTGGCTCTGCAGGAACAGAAAAGAGAAGCAGTAGTAGTAATCAAAGCCATTGAACAACGTGTTGAGACCGTGGTTAAAATAGTTGAGTTTATTGCTAAAAATCAATATGAGTTTTTCCTATATGGGATTTCATATTTAAAGCCTATGACTCTTGTTGATGTTGTAATTGCTCTAAATATAAATGAAGGCACCGTGAGCAGGATTTCTAATAAGTATATAGAGTTTGAAGGAAAGTATTATCCAATAAAATTTTTCTTCAATTCGTGCATATGCTCTAATATTTCTGAGAATAGTTATGCCAATAAGGCCATTAAGCAAAAAATCAAAAAATTAATTCAAGCCGAAACTCCGGATAAACCTCTATCAGATGACAAGATCACTCATATACTAGTTAACCAGGGTATCCAAATCGCAAGAAGAACAGTTGCAAAATACCGAGAAAGTATGGGAATAGCAGTTTATACCCTAAGAAGAAAGCTCAGCTAACAGTACAACTTCAAGTAAATTAAGAATTGACCAGGCTACAGAAAGCCTAAAAAACCCTCAGTTCTAAATAAAGTAATTTTAAAAAGAATACCTGATATGGTTTTAAAAAAGCAGGACAACCATTTT